>NZ_MKSS01000021.1:0-7566 GCF_001897365.1 Hydrogenophaga sp. 70-12 | reverse complement strand
GCTGCCCACGGCCAGGTGCGAGGCGATCTGGGTGTTGATCAGCAGCGACAGCTGGGCCACGCTCACGCCCAGCAGCGCCGGCAGCATGAGCGTGAGCACCCGGCGCGTGCCCGGGTGGTTCCAGGCGGCCTTGACCGCGCCCCAGCCCAGCCCCACCCGCGGCCACAGGCCCAGGCGGTGCAGCGCGGGCACCTGCGCGCCCAGCTGCAGCGCTCCGCCCAGCAGCACGCCGCCGGCCATGGCGTAGATGGGCGGCAGGCCCAGGCGCTCGAACCAGGGGGCGCCGAACCAGGCGGCGGCGATCATGGCCAGGTTGAGCAGCACCGGCGTGGCCGCTGGCACCGCAAAGCGCTTCCAGGTGTTCAGGATGCCGGCCGCCAGCGCCACGAAGGACATGAAGCCGATGTAGGGGAACATCCAGCGCGTCATGACCACGGCGGCGTCGAAGCCCTCGGGCGACTGCTTGAGCCCGGCCGCCATGGCGTAGACCAGCACCGGCGCGGCCAGCACGCCCAGCACGCAGGTGGCCAGCAGCACCCAGGCCAGCACGGTGGCGATCTGGTCGACCAGGCGGCGGGTGGCCTCGTCGCCCTCCTGGGCGCGGGTGCCGGCCAGCACCGGCACGAAGGCCTGGCTGAAAGCGCCCTCGGCGAACAGCCGCCGCAGCAGGTTGGGGATGCGGAAGGCCACGTTGAAGGCGTCCGTCATGGCGCTGGCGCCAAAGGTGGCCGCCATGAGCAGCTCGCGCACCAGGCCTGTGATGCGCGAGGCCAGGGTCAGCAGGGAGACGAGGGAGGCGGACTTGAACAGCGACACGGCGCAGAGTGTAAGCGGCCCCTAACCGGCAGCCGACGGGTGTGTCTGGGACGGCCAGGGGCACCGGGCTATAATCGCGGGCTTTGCTGGCAACATCCACAAACACCTAAGGAATACACCATGGCCACCAAGCCGAAGAAAAAGAACCCCCGCCTGGCGTCGGGCCGCAAGCGCGCGCGCCAGGACGTCAAGCTCAACGCCGCCAACAGCTCGCTGCGCTCGAAGTACCGCACCGCGGTGAAGAACGTCGAGAAGGCCGTCGTCGCCGGCGACAAGGCCAAGGCCACCGAGCTGTTCGCCAAGATGCAGGCCGTTGTCGACACCATCGCCGACAAGGGTATCTTCCACAAGAACAAGGCCGCTCGCGACAAGAGCCGCCTGTCCGCGAAGGTCAAGGGCCTGGCCGCCGCGGCCTGAGCCTCACCACCAGCCGCCCGGGCCCCTCGGGGCCTGCCGTTTGAATCGGGTGCGCTGCCAGCAAAGCAAAAAAGCCGTCGTCAGACGGCTTTTTTGTTGCCCGCTCGTTGTCAGGCCTTGGGTGGGGGCTCGGGGAGCAGGCAGGCCTCGGCCACCTGCAGGTCGTTGTCGCGCGCGAAGTTGAGGCAGAAATCCCAGGCCATGGGCTCGGCCTCGCGCAGTTCGCCATTCACCACCACGCACTTGATGCCGTTGACGACGGTGGGCACACACCAGGGGGAATAGCTCAGGTGGCTGCCCGGTTGCACGCCGCCGGGGCGAAAGCCGCTCATGACGCCGGCGAGGCGTTCGGCCCAATCGCTCGGGCGAAAGGTGCGTCCATCGCGGGTGATGCCCTGGATGAACACTTGCTTGGGCGTGGGTGCTGCCATCGGGTGGAGGGTACGCCTCGGATGGAGGGCTCGTGCGGGAATCGGGCCTTCGCGGCGACCGGGATCGCCGGCCGGGAGGGCAGCCAAGAATTATATCTTATATAAGACTTGTGGCACCCCGGCGACCCCCGGCAGGGCATGGCACCGATGCCCAGGCGTCATCGATCCCGTGCAAAACGTGTGCCTACAATCGCGCTTCAACGGCTCCCCTCCTGCCCCGCAGGCGTTGAGCCGATTTCTTTTTTCTGGCCCGCCCTCGGAGAGTCCCCGCATGAACGCCGCGCTGAAACCCGTCGCCTCGCCCCACGTGATGAACACCTACGGCCGCCTGCCGATCGCGCTGTCGCACGGCCGAGGCTGCCGCGTGTGGGACACGAACGGCAAGGAATACCTCGACGGACTCGCCGGCATCGCCGTCAACACCCTGGGGCACGCCCACCCCAAGCTGGTGCCCGCGCTGCAGGACCAGATCGCCAAGCTGATCCACAGCAGCAACTACTACCACGTGCCCGACCAGGAACGCCTGGCGCAGATGCTGGTGGAGCGCTCCGGCCTCACCAACGTGTTCTTCTGCAGCACCGGCCTGGAAGCCAACGAGGCCGCGCTCAAGCTGGCGCGCAAGTACGGCCACGACAAGGGCATCGAGCGCCCCGAGATCGTGGTCTACGAGAAGGCCTTCCACGGCCGCTCCATCGCCACGCTGTCGGCCACCGGCAACCCCAAGGTGCAGGCCGGCTTCGGCCCGCTGGTCGAAGGCTTTGTGCGCGTGCCCGCGAACGACATCGAGGCGCTGAAGAAGGCCACCGCGAACAACCCCAACGTGGTCGCCGTGTTCTTCGAGACCATCCAGGGCGAAGGCGGCATCAACCCGATGCGCGCCCAGTACCTGAAGGATGTGCGCGCCCTGTGCGACGAGCGCGACTGGCTGCTCATGATCGACGAGGTGCAGTGCGGCATGGGCCGCACCGGCAAGTGGTTCGCCCACCAGTGGGCCGGCATCGTGCCCGACGTGATGCCCCTGGCCAAGGGCCTGGGCTCGGGCGTGACCATCGGCGCCGTCGTGGCCGGCCCGAAGGCGGCCAACATCTTCCAGCCGGGCAACCACGGCACCACCTTCGGCGGCAACCCCCTGTCCATGCGCGCGGGCGTCGAGACCATCCGCATCATGGAAGAGGAAGGCCTGCTGGCCAACGCGGAGCGCGTGGGCGCGCACCTGCGCGCCGCCCTGGAAAAGGGCCTGGCCGGCGAGGCCGGCGTGAAGGACATCCGCGGCCAGGGCCTGATGCTGGGCATCGAGCTGGCCAAGCCCTGCGGCGCCATCCTGCAGCGCGCGGCCGACGCCGGCCTGCTGCTGTCGGTGACGGCCGACAGCGTGATCCGACTGGTGCCGCCGCTGATCCTCAGCACGGCCGAGGCCGATGAAATCGCCGCCATCCTGGTGCCGCTGGTCAAGGCCTTCCTGGCGGAGTGAGCGCGCCCATGTCGACCACCATCCGCCACTACCTGCAGTTCAAGGACCTGGGCGCCGAGGAATACGCGCACCTTTTCGAGCGCGCGGCCTTCATCAAGCGCAAGTTCAAGGCGGTCGAGAAGTACCAGCCCTTCGCTGACCCCGACCGCACCCTGGCCCTGATCTTCGAGAAGGCGAGCACGCGCACGCGCGTGAGCTTCGAGGCCGGCATGTACCAGATGGGCGGCTCGGTGGTGCACCTGACCACCGGCGACAGCCAGCTCGGCCGCGCCGAGCCCATCGAGGACAGCGCGCGCGTCATCAGCCGCATGGTCGACCTGGTGATGATCCGCACCTTCGAGCAGGCCAAGATCGAGCGCTTCGCCGCGCATTCGCGCGTGCCGGTCATCAACGGCCTGACCAACGAGTTCCACCCCTGCCAGATCCTGGCCGACCTGTTCACCCTGGTGGAGTACCGCCCCGCGCCGAGCGGCAAGCCCCTGGACGCGATCCGCGGCAAGGTGGTGGCCTGGGTGGGCGACGGCAACAACATGGCCAACACCTGGCTGCAGGCGGCCGAGCTGCTGGGCTTCACCGTGCACGTGAGCACGCCCGGCGGCTACGAGGTCGACCCTGTGCTCGCCGGCATCAGCAACCGCGGCTGCTACAAGGTGTTCAAGGACCCGCGCGAGGCCTGCCGCGGCGCCGACCTGGTGACCACCGACGTCTGGACCAGCATGGGCTTCGAGGCCGAGAACGAGGTACGCCGCCAGGCCTTCGCCCAGTGGTGCGTGGACGAGGCCATGATGAAGCTCGCCAAGCCCGACGCGCTCTTCATGCACTGCCTGCCCGCGCACCGCGGCGAGGAGGTCGCCGCCGAGGTGATCGACGGCCCGCAGAGCGTGGTCTGGGACGAGGCCGAGAACCGCATGCACGCGCAGAAGGCCCTGATGGAGTACCTGCTGCTGGGCCGCAGGAACTGAACCACCCCCGCCGCGCTTCGCGCGACCCCCTCCAGGGGGCGGCATCTGCGGCCCGGCAAAACCGGTTCCGCGATGCCCTGGACCCAGTCACTTCGCCCGACAAACACCGGTATGTCCCACTGCGTATCTTGCGGCGCCTGCTGCGCGTGCTTTCGCGTGGACTTCTCGGTCCACGAGATGGAGGACATGGGCGGCAGCGTGCCCAGCGGCCTGGCGGTGGAGCTCACCGCCAGCACCATGCGCCTGCGCGGCACCGACCATTCGCCGCCGCGCTGCGCGGCGCTGACCGGCCGGGTGGGCCAGAAAGCCAGCTGCGGCATCTACGAATGGCGGCCCTCGCCCTGCCGCGAGTTCGAGGAAGGCAGCGAGGCCTGCACCCGCGCCCGCGCCCGGCACCAGTTGCCGCCACTCGACGGCGCGGCGTGAACACCGCCCCGAAACTTCAGACCTGAAGTTTTCCGTCAGCTGTTGGCAATAACCGACACCACGGGTATTTTTGCGGTGCTACCTTCGCCGCGCCATGAAAACGCTCTGGGACATTTCCCCTCCTGTTCACGCGGGCGCACCGGTGTTTCCCGGTGACACCGCGTACGCGCAGCAGTGGGTCGCCCGCATCGGCCCCGGCTGCCCGGTGAACGTCAGCGCGATCACGCTTTCCCCCCACGTGGGCGCGCACGCCGACGCACCGCTGCACTACGACCCGCACGGCGCGCCCATCGGCGAGGTGCCGCTGGACGCCTTCATCGGCCCCTGCCGCGTGATCCACGCGATCGGTGCCGGCCCGCTGATCCGGCCCGAACACCTCGCGCACGCGCTGACGGACCCGCCGCCGCGCGTGCTCGTGCGCGCCTATGCCCGCATGCCGCAGGACGCCTTCGACCAGGACCTGCCCGCCTTCGCGCCCGAGACCGTGGAGCAACTCGCCGGCCTCGGCGTGGTGCTCATCGGCATCGACAGCGCCAGCATCGACCCGGCGAGCAGCAAGACGCTGGACAGCCACCAGGTGATCCGCCGCCGCGGCCTGCGCGTGCTGGAAAACCTGCTGCTCGACGGCGTGCCCGAAGGCGACTACGAACTCATTGCCCTGCCCCTGAAGCTCAGCACCGCCGACGCCTCCCCCGTGCGCGCGGTGCTGCGATCGCTCTGACCCCGATCCGTCCGGCCCGAGCCCCCGAAGGCCTTTCCACCACCATGACCACCACCCGACAAGACTGCCGCGCGCTCGACGCGAACGACCCGCTGCGCGCGCTGCGCGATCTCTTCGACATCCCCGCGGACACGATCTACCTCGACGGCAACTCGCTCGGCGCCATGCCGCGCTCGGCGCCCGCGCGCGTGGCCGAGGTGGTCACCACCGAATGGGGCCGCGACCTGATCCGCAGCTGGAACAGCGCCGGCTGGTTCGAGATGCCGCGCAAGGTGGGCGACCAGATCGCGCGCCTGATCGGCGCCGCGCCGGGCACCACCATCGCCACCGACAGCACCAGCGTCAACCTGTTCAAGGCGCTCAGCGCCGCGCTGCGCATCAGCGCCGAGACCCGCCCCGGCCGCTGGCGCATCGTCAGTGAACGCAGCAACTTCCCCACCGACCTCTACATCGCCGAGGCCCTGTGCAAGGACAAAGGCTGGGAGCTGGTGCTGGTGGAGCCGCAAGAAATCGCCGAGGCCCTGAAGGACGACAGGCTGGCGATCCTGATGCTCACGCACGTGAACTACCGCACCGGCGCCATGCACGACATGGCCGCCATCACCCAGGCCGCGCACGCCGCCGGCGCCCTGGTGGTCTGGGACCTGGCGCACAGCGCCGGCGCGGTGCCCGTGGACCTGACCGGCGCCGACGCCGACTTCGCCGTGGGCTGCGGCTACAAGTACCTCAACGGCGGCCCCGGTGCACCGGCCTTCGTCTGGGTGAACCCCAAGCACGCCGAGCGCTGCTGGCAGCCGCTGGCCGGCTGGTGGGGCCACGACAAGCCCTTCGCCTTCACGCCCGACTACCAGCCGGCGCCCGGCATCGTGCGCTACCAGTGCGGCACCCAGCCCATGATCAGCCTGGCCGCCCTCGAGTGCGGCGTGGCCACCGTGCTGGCGGCCGAACCCCTGGGCGGCATGGCGGCGCTGCGGCGCAAGTCGCTGGCGCTCACCGACCTGTTCATCGCGCTGGTGGAAGAACGCTGCGCGGGCCACGGCCTGTCGCTGGTCACGCCGCGCGAGCACGCGCGGCGCGGCTCGCAGGTCTGCCTCTCGATCACCGTGAGCCCCCACGCTCCACCGCTTCACGGGTCGCTGCCCCCCGAGGGGGCGCCCACCGGCTTGGGGCGGCCCGGCGCCGGTGGCGAAGGCGCCTACGCCATCGTCCAGGCCCTGATCGCGCGCGGCGTGATCGGCGACTACCGCGCGGGCGACGGCGCGGGCCACCCCGACATCCTGCGCTTCGGCTTCACGCCGCTGTACCTGGGCTTCGAGGACGTGTGGAACGCCGTCGAACACCTGCGCCAGGTGCTGGAAAGCGGCGAGTGGCAGCGGCCCGAGTTCAATCGCCAGCACGCGGTGACCTGAATGCCTTGCCCGCACGACCCCATGAACGACAGCACCCAACGCCCCGAGGACGTGGTGCGCGAGGAGCGCGCCCAGCTCGACTTCAGCCACGACATGAGCTACGGCGACTACCTGCAGCTCGACGCCGTGCTCAACGCGCAGAAGCCGCTGTCGCCCGCGCACGACGAGATGCTCTTCATCGTGCAGCACCAGACCAGCGAGCTGTGGATGAAGCTCATGCTGCACGAGCTGCACGCGGCCATCGCCCACATCGCGCGCGACGAACTGCCGCCGGCCTTCAAGATGCTCGCGCGCGTCAGCCGCATCATGGAACAGCTGGTGCACGCCTGGGACGTGCTGGCCACCATGACGCCGCCCGAGTACAGCGCGCTGCGGCCCTACCTGGCGCGCTCCAGCGGCTTCCAGAGCCACCAGTACCGCTGCATCGAGTTCGCCATGGGCAACAAGAACGCCGCCATGCTGCAGCCCCACGCCCACCACCCGCAGCGACTGGCGACGGTGCGCGCCGCCTACGAAGCGCCCTCGCTCTACGACGAATGCCTGCGCCTGCTCGCGCGGCGCGGCCTGCCAGTGCCGCAAAGCCACCTGCAGCGCGACTGGACCCAGCCCTACGAGGCCAGCGACGCCGTGGAACAGGCCTGGCTGATCGTCTACCGCGACCCCAAGGCCCACTGGGACCTGTACCAGCTCGGCGAAGAGCTCACCGACCTGGAGGACACCTTCCGGCTCTGGCGCTTCCGCCACGTCACCACGGTGGAACGCGTGATCGGCTTCAAGCGCGGCACCGGCGGCACCGGCGGCGTGAGCTACCTGCGCAAGATGCTCGACGTGGTGCTGTTCCCCGAGATCTGGCGCCTGCGCACCGACCTCTGAGGCCGCTCAGAGCGGCCCGCGCAGGCTGTCCACGGGGTTG
>NZ_MKSS01000020.1:0-4087 GCF_001897365.1 Hydrogenophaga sp. 70-12 | reverse complement strand
TCCACCGGCGCGCCGCTGGCGCCCATGCTGCACGGCCTGCGCGAGTACCGCGGCGAGCCGCACCGCATGGAGCCCGTGGCCATCGTGGACGAGGTCGAGTACTTCGACGACAGCAAGGGCACCAACGTGGGCGCCACACTGGCGGCCGTCAATGGCCTGGGCGCCGAGCGCCGGCTGGTGGTGATCCTGGGCGGCGACGGCAAGGGCCAGGATTTCCTCCCGTTGGCCGGGCCGCTGGCGCGCCATGCGCGTGCCGTCGTCCTGATTGGCCGCGACGCGCCGCGGGTGCGCGCTGCCGTGGAGGAGGCGCTGCGCGGTGCCGGCGTGCCCCTGCACGACGCGGGCGAACTCGCGGCCGCCGTGCCCCTGGCCGCCGAGCTCGCGCGCCCTGGCGATGCCGTGTTGATGTCGCCGGCCTGCGCCAGCCTGGACCAGTTCCGCAACTACGTGCACCGCGGCGAGGTGTTCGTCGCCGCCGTGCGCGAGCTCGCCGAGGCGCGCGGCATGAGCCTGGAGGGCGGCCTGTGAGCCGGCGCAAGGCCACTGCCGCCCCGGGGCCCGGCCGGATGGCCCGCCTCGGGGCCGGCCTGCGCGAGCGGCTGCGCGGCTGGCTGCCGTCCTGGGCCGCCGGCGCGCTGGTGGGCGCGGGCGGCGATGGCATCCCGGTGCGCCTGTCCAGCCGCAGCTACGGTCGGCAGCGCGGCGCGCCGGTGGGGGTCACCGGCTTCGACCAGCCGCTGCTGTGGGTGGTGTTCTCGCTGATGGCCTGGGGCCTGGTGATGGTCTATTCGGCCTCCATCGCGCTGCCCGACAACCCGCGCTTCGAAAACTACGCGCACACGCACTTCGTGCTGCGCCATGGCCTGTCGATGGCGATCGCCTTCGTCGCCGCGCTGCTGGCCTTTCAGGTGCCCATGCAGCGCTGGGAGCAACTCGCGCCCTGGCTGTTCGGCCTCGCGTTGCTGCTCATGGTGGTGGTGCTGGTGGTGGGCAAGGGCGTCAACGGCGCGCACCGCTGGATCTCGTTGGGCGTGATGAACTTCCAGCCCTCCGAGCTGGGCAAGCTCGCGGTGTTGCTCTATGCCGCCAGCTACATGGTCCGCAAGATGGAGATCAAGCAGAATTTCTGGCAGGCCGTGCTGCCCATGGCCGTGGCCCTGGGCGTGGTGGGCGTGCTGCTGCTGGCCCAACCCGACATGGGCGCCTTCATGGTGATCGTGGTCATCGCCATGGGCATCCTGTTCCTGGGCGGCGTCAACGCGCGCATGTTCTTCCTCATCGCCCTGGTGGTGGTGGGCGCTTTCGCGCTGATGATCATGGCCAGCGAGTGGCGCCGCGAGCGCATCTTCGCCTACCTCGATCCCTGGAGCGCCGAGCACGCCCTGGGCAAGGGCTACCAGCTCTCGCATGCGCTGATCGCCTTCGGTCGCGGTCAGATCTTCGGCGTGGGCCTGGGCGGCAGCGTGGAAAAGCTCAACTGGCTGCCCGAGGCGCACACCGACTTCCTGCTCGCCGTCATCGGCGAGGAGTTCGGCCTGCTGGGCGTGCTCACACTGATCGCCCTGTTCCTGTGGCTCACGCGGCGCATCATGCACATTGGCCGCCAGGCCATCGCGCTCGACCAGGTCTTCTCCGGCCTGGTGGCGCAGGGCGTGGGCCTGTGGTTCGGCTTCCAGGCCTTCATCAACATCGGCGTGAACCTGGGCGCGCTGCCCACCAAGGGTCTGACGCTGCCCTTCATGAGCTACGGCGGCTCGGCCATCCTGCTCAACCTGGTCGCGCTGGCGGTCGTGCTGCGGGTGGATTTCGAGAACCGCCAGATGATGAAGGGGGGCCGCACGTGAGCACACGCCCGCCCTGCGCCCTGATCATGGCTGGCGGCACCGGCGGCCATATCTTCCCCGGGCTCGCGGTGGCCGAGGCGCTGCGCGCGCGCGGCTGGCGCGTGCACTGGCTGGGCGCGCCGGGCAGCATGGAAAGCCGGTTGGTGCCGCCGCGCGGCTTCGCGCTCGAGACCGTCGAATTCGGCGGCCTGCGCGGCAAGGGCCTGGTCACGAAGCTGCTGCTGCCGCTGAACCTGCTGCGCGCCTTCTGGCAGAGCCTGCAGGTGGTGCGCCGCGTGAAGCCCGACGTGCTGGTGGGCCTGGGCGGCTACATCACCTTCCCGGGCGGGATGATGGGCGTGCTGCTGGGCAAGCCCCTGGTGCTGCACGAACAGAACTCCATCGCGGGTCTGGCGAACAAGGTGCTGGCCGAAGTGGCCGACCGCCGCTTCTGCGCCTTCCCGAACGCGCTGTCCAAGGCCGAGTGGGTGGGCAACCCGATGCGCGCGGCCTTTCTGAACCAGCCCGCGCCGGCCGAGCGCTTCGCGGGCCGCACGGGCCCGTTGCGCCTGCTGGTGGTGGGCGGCAGCCTGGGCGCGCAGGCGCTCAACCGTGTCGTGCCGCAGGCGCTGGCCCTGATCCCCGCGGCCCAGCGCCCGGTGGTGCTGCACCAGAGCGGCGAGAAGCAGATCGACGAGCTGCGCGCCAACTACGCCAGCGCCGGCGCGGCGGCCGACCTCACCCCCTTCATCGAGGACACCGCCAGCGCCTACGCCGAGGCCGACCTGGTGATCGGCCGCGCCGGCGCCAGCACGGTGACCGAACTGGCCGCCGTGGGCGCGGCCTCGCTGCTGGTGCCGTTTCCGGCCGCGGTGGACGACCACCAGACGCACAACGCGCGTTTCCTGGTCGACGCGGGCGCGGCCTGGCTGGAGGCGCAGGCCGGCCTCACGCCCGACAAGCTCGCCCTGCTGCTGCAGGGCCTGGACCGCGCCCAGCTGCAGGCCATGGCCGAAAAGGCGCGCGCCGTGGCCAAGACCGGCGCCACCGAGGCCGTGGTCGGCGCCTGCCTCGAACTCGCGAAAGTCAGAACCGAATGAAGCACGCCATCCGTCACATCCACTTCGTCGGCATCGGCGGCGCGGGCATGAGCGGCATCGCCGAGGTGCTGCTCAACCAGGGCTACACCGTCTCCGGCAGCGACCTGGGCGAGAGTGCGACGACGCGCCGACTCGAGTCCCTGGGCGCGAAGGTCTGCATCGGCCACGAGGCCAGGCACATCGAGGGCGCCGACGCCATCGTCACCTCCACCGCCGTGAAGGCCGACAACCCCGAAGTGGTGGCCGCGCACGCCAGGCTGGTGCCGGTGGTGCCGCGTGCGGTGATGCTGGCCGAGCTGATGCGCATGAAGAAGGGCGTGGCCATCGCCGGCACGCACGGCAAGACCACCACCACCAGCCTGGTGGCCAGCGTGCTGGCCGAGGCCGGCCTGGACCCGACCTTCGTGATCGGCGGGCGCCTGAACAGCGCCGGCGCCAACGCGGCCCTGGGCAGCGGCGAGTACATCGTGGTCGAGGCCGACGAGTCCGACGCCTCCTTCCTCAACCTGCTGCCGGTGATCTCGGTCGTCACCAACATCGACGCCGACCACATGGACACCTACGGCCACGACTTCGGCCGCCTCAAGGCTGCCTTCGTGGACTTCCTGCACAAGATGCCGTTCTACGGCGCGGCCGTGGTCTGCGTGGACGACGCCGCGATCCGCGAGATCCTGCCGCAGATCGCACGCCCCATCACCAGCTACGGCCTGAGCGAGGATGCCCAGGTGCGCGCGCTGAACGTGCGCGCGGTCGGTGGCCAGATGCACTTCACCGTGCAGCGCCGCAACGGCGTGGCCCTGCCCGATCTCGACGTGGTGCTCAACCTGCCGGGCCAGCACAACGTGCTCAACGCGCTCGCCGCCATCGGCATCGCGGTCGAGCTGGGCGTGCCCGACGCGGCCGTGCTGCAGGCGCTGGCCAGCTTCAAGGGCGTGGGCCGGCGCTTCCAGCGCTATGGCGAGGCACGCCTGGCCGACGGCGGCCACGCCACCATCGTCGACGACTACGGCCACCACCCGGTGGAGATGGCCGCGACCATCGCTGCCGCGCGCGGCGCCTTCCCGGGGCGGCGCCTGGTGCTGGCCTTCCAGCCGCACCGCTACACCCGCACGCGCGACTGCTTCGAGGACTTCGTGAAGGTCATCGGCCAGGCCGACGCCGTGC
>NZ_MKSS01000019.1:0-4025 GCF_001897365.1 Hydrogenophaga sp. 70-12 | reverse complement strand
CGTGCTCAAGATCGGCTACGCCACCTCCCCCACCTCGCACTACGGCGTGGGCTCCACGGTGTTCTGCGAGGAAATGGAGAAGGGCACGCAAGGCCGCTACAAGTGCCAGCAGTTCCCCAACTCGGCCCTGGGCGGCGAACGCGAGCAGATCGAGGCCGTGCAGCTGGGCACGCAGGACCTGGTGAACACCTCCACCGGCCCGCTGGGCAACTTCGTGCCCGAGGTCAAGATCGTCGACATCCCCTTCCTCTTCCGTGACTACGACCACGCGCGCAAGGTGATGGACGGCCCCATCGGCCAGGACCTGAGCAAGAAGATGGAAGCCAAGGGCCTGGTCAACCTGGCCTGGACGGAGAACGGCTTTCGCCACATGACCAACAGCAAGCGGGCCATCAACCAGGCCAGCGACGCCGCCGGGCTGAAGATGCGCACCATGGAAAACAAGGTGCACATGGACGGCTACAAAACCTTCGGCATCCTGCCCACGCCCATGCCCTTCCCCGAGCTGTTCACCGCGCTGCAACAGGGCACGGTGGACGGCCAGGAGAACCCGATCCCGGTGATCCTGTCCTCCAAGTTCTCGCAAGTGCAGAAACACCTCTCGCTGACCGGCCACGTCTACTCGCCGGCCGCGCTGATCCTCTCGCCCGCCGTCTGGAACAAGCTCTCGGCCGCCGACAAGAAGGTCTTCCTGGAGGCTGGCAAGAAGGCCGCCGCCGCGCAGCGCAAGAAAGTCAACGACGACGAGAACACGGGCATCGCGCAGCTGGAGAAGGACGGCATGCAGGTCGTCAAGCAGGTCAACGGCGAGAGCTTCCGCAAGGCCGTGGCGCCCGCCTACCAGCAGTACGCCAAGGAATTCGGCGCCGACAAGATCGCCGCCATTCAAGCGGTGAAGTAGGTCCCCCCGCGCCGGCCCACTGGCGTGGGCCGTCACCCCCCAAGGGGCGATGCCTGCGGACCGGCACAGCCGGGTCCGCGGCACCCTCGCTTGGGTGGGCCCGCCCTCGAAGGTGCTCTCATGAAATCCCTCTTTCTGCGGCTGGACCGCGCGCTCACCGGCCTGTGCCTCACGCTCGCCTGCCTGCTGCTCGCGCTCATCTCCTGCCTGGGCCTGTGGCAGGTCACCAGCCGCTTCGTGCTCTCGCAGCCCTCCACCTGGACGGAGGAGGCCATGCGCCGCCTGCTCATCTGGATGGTGATGCTGGGCGTGGTGGCCGCGCTGCGCCACGGCGCGCTGGTCTCGGTGGACCTGATGCTGCGCCTGTCGCGCGGCGCCTGGCACCACGCCGTGCGCTGGATCATCACGCTGGTCAACCTGGGCTTTCTGGGCGTGATCCTCTGGTTCGGCATCGACCTGGTCACGCGCGTGCGCTTCCAGACCTTCGCCAGCATGGAGCTGTCCATGGCCTGGGCGTACGCCGCGCTGCCCGTGGGCGCCGCGCTGGGCGTGGTCGCGGTGATCGCGCACCACCTGGACCCGAAGAACGAAGAACTCGCCACGGCCCAATAAGGCCCAGACCCGCCGACCGCCGGACCGCGCCATGACCTTCACCCTGATCTTCACCATGCTGCTGGGCTTCGCGCTCAGCATCTCCATCGCGGTCGCCATCGGCGGCTCGGCCATGCTGGGCCTGGCGCTGTTCGACGGCGACAAGCTCATCCTGGTGCCCAAGGAGATGTTCAGCGCGATCGACAAATTCCCGCTCGCCGCCATTCCCTTCTTCATCCTCGCGGGCAACCTCATGGAGACCGGCGGCATCTCGCGCCGCCTGGTCAACTTCGCCAAATCGCTGGTGGGCGGCGTGCAGGGCGGCCTGCCCATGACCTGCGTGCTCACCTGCATGATCTTCGCCGCGGTCTCGGGCTCCTCGGTGGCGACCACCTTCGCCATCGGCTCCATCCTCATCCCCGCGCTCGTCAAACACGGCTATCCGGTGGGCTACGCGGCCTCGCTGCAGGCCACCTCGGCCGAGCTGGGCGTGGTCATCCCGCCCTCCATCCCCATGATCCTGTTCGGCGTGGCGGCCGAGGTGTCCATCGGCGAGCTGTTCATCGCCGGCGTGGTGCCGGGCCTGCTGATCGGCGGCACGCTGATGCTGTTCGTGCACCTGTGGTGCCGCTTCAAGGGCCTGGGCAAGAACGACGGCGACGGCCGCCTCACCGTGGGCCGCGCCACGCGGGAGGCCGGCTGGGCGCTGCTGATGCCGGTGATCATCCTGGGCGGCATCTACGGCGGCGTGTTCACGCCCACCGAGGCCTCGGTGGTGGCGGTGTTCTACGCCCTGCTGGTGGGCCTGGGCATCCACCGCGAGCTGGGCCTGAAAGACCTGATGCCGGTGCTGCGCAAGTCGGTCATCTCCAGCGCGGTGATCATGTTCATCATCGCCAACGCGGGCCTCTTCGCCTTCCTCATCACGCGCGCCGGCATCCCCGACGCGATCGGCCTGTGGCTCAAGGACGTGCTGCAGTCGCCCATGTGGTTCCTGCTCGGCGTGAACGCGGCGCTGTTCGTCATCGGCATGTTCATCGAGACGTCGGCGGCCATCATCGTGCTGGCGCCCATCCTGGTGCCGGTGGCCGTGCACTTCGGCGTCGACCCGGTGCACTTCGGCATGATCATGGTGGTCAACCTGGCCATGGGCATGATCACCCCGCCCTTCGGCGTGAACCTGTTCGCCGCGGCCACCGTGGCCAAGATCTCGCTCGACCGCATGGTCGCCCACCTGGTGCCCTTCGTGCTGGTGATCGTCGGTTGCCTGGCCATCATCACCTACTTCCCCTCGGTCTCGCTCACCCTGCGCGACCTCGTCTACCACAAGCCCGCCGCCGTGGCGCCGATCGGGCCCGCGCCCGCCATCGGCCCGCAGTGAAGGAACCCCCGCCATGGCCCTGCATTTCATCGACAACCGGTCCGTGCCCAGCGCCTCGGGCCAGTCCCTGCCCGTCATCGACCCCGCCGACGGCCAGCCCTACGACAGCATCGCGCGCGGCAACGCCGCCGACGTGGACGCGGCCGTGCAGGCCGCGCGGCGCTGCCTGGACGGCGCCTGGTCGCGCCTGACGGCGGCCGAGCGCGGGCGCCTGCTCATGAAGCTCAGCGCCGCCGTGGCCGCGCACGCCGACGAGCTGGCCGCCATCGAGCAGCGCGACTGCGGCAAGCCCACCCGGCAGGCCAAGGCCGACGCCCTGGCCCTGGTGCGCTACTTCGAGTTCTACGCTGGCGCGGGCGACAAGCTGCACGGCCACACCATCCCCTACCTGGATGGCTACAGCGTGCTCACCTGGCACGAGCCGCACGGCGTCACCGGTCACGTCATCCCCTGGAACTACCCGATGCAGATCTTCGGGCGCAGCGTGGGCGGCGCGCTCGCCGCGGGCAACGTCTGCGTGGTCAAGCCCTCGGAGGACGCCTGCCTGTCGCTGCTGCGCGTGGCCGAACTGGCGGCCGAGGTGGGCTTTCCGCCCGGCGCCATCAACATCGTCACCGGCTACGGCCATGAGGTGGGCGACGCGCTGGCGCGCCACCCCGGCGTGGACCACATCAGCTTCACCGGCAGCCCGCGCGTGGGCACGCTGATCCAGCAGGCCGCGGCCGAGCGCCACTGCCCGGTCACGCTGGAGCTGGGCGGCAAGGGACCGCAGATCGTCTTCGATGACGCCGACGTGGACGCGGCCCTGCCCTTCATCGTCAACGCCATCGTGCAGAACAGCGGCCAGACCTGCAGCGCCGGCTCGCGCCTGCTGGTGCAGCGCGGCCTGTACGAGCCGCTGCTGCAGCGCCTGGGCGAGGCCTTCACCGCCCTGCGCGCCGGCCCGCCCACCCTGGACCTGGACCTCGGCCCGCTGATCCGCCAGACCCAGCAGGAACGCGTGCGCGGCTTCCTGGACGAGGTGCGGCGCGACGGCCTGCCCATCGTCGCGCAGGGCCGCATCGACCCCGCCGCCGACGCCAACGGCTACTACGCCGCGCCCACCCTGGTGCGCGACGTGCCGCCCCAGCACCGGCTGGCGCAGGAAGAGGT
>NZ_MKSS01000018.1:0-25736 GCF_001897365.1 Hydrogenophaga sp. 70-12 | reverse complement strand
AGCTTGAGCATGTTCGAGCTGAAGAAGGCCAGGTCGATGACGAAGAACAGGCCCGTGGCGCCCACGCACAGCCACAGCGGGTATTTCCAGCCGTAGCGGATGACGAAGAAGGTGAGCGTGGTGGTGATGAGCATGTCCAGGGTGACCGCGATGCCGTAGGCCGAGGCCAGGTTGCTGGAGGACTTGAACATCACCACCGCCAGCACGATGGCGGTGAACAGCGCCCAGTTGACGAAGGGGATATAGATCTGCCCCGTGTCGCGCACGCTGGTGTGGCGCAGGTTCAGGCGCGGCAGGTAGCCGAGCTGGATGGCCTGCTTGGTCACGCTGAAGGCCCCCGAGATCAGCGCCTGCGAGGCGATCACCGTGGCCGCCGTGGCCAACACCACCAGCGGCAGCAGCGCCCAGGTGGGCGCCATGCGGAAGAAGGGGTTGCTCACCGCGCTCGGGTCGGCCAGCAGCAGCGCGCCCTGGCCGAAGTAGTTCAGGGTGAGGCAGGGCATGACCACCGCGAACCAGGCCAGACGGATCGGCTTCTTGCCGAAATGGCCGAGGTCGGCGTACAGCGCCTCGGCGCCGGTGACGGCCAGCACCACCGCGCCCAGGATGATGAAGCTGATGCCCGGCTGCTGCCACAGGAAACGCAGCGCGTGGTGCGGGCTGAGCGCGCCCAGGATTTCGGGGTGGTGCACGATGTGCGAGACGCCCAGCGCGGCCACCGCGAGGAACCACAACAGCGTGATCGGCCCGAAGTAGCGGCCGATGCCGCCCGTGCCGCGCTTCTGCACCGCGAACAGCACCAGCAGCACCAGCAGGGTCAGCGGGATCACGTAGTGCTGCAGCGCGGGCGAAATCACCGTCAGGCCTTCGACCGCCGAGAGCACCGAGATCGCCGGCGTGATGACGCCGTCGCCATAGAACAGCGAGGTGCCGAAGATGCCGATCACCATCAGCGAGCGGCGCAGCGCCGGCTTGTCTTTCACCGCATTGGCGGCCAGCGCGAGCATGGCGATGAGGCCGCCTTCGCCCGCGTTGTCGGCGCGCAGCACCAGCACCACGTACTTGAGCGAGACGATGGTCGTCAGCGTCCAGAAGATGATGGACAACACGCCATAGACGTTGCCGTGCGTGAAGGGGACGTGGCCGGACCCGAAGATCTCTTTCACGGCGTACAGCACGCTGGTGCCGATGTCGCCGTACACCACACCGATGGCGCCCAGCGTGAGGGCGGCCAGCGAGGACGGAGCGCGGGAATTCAAGCGAGAAGCCCCACCGGGTTGCCGCGGGGCGTGAACTCAGAAGAGGCGGATTCTGCGCCCGCCAGACGCGGGGCACCACCGGCTGGGGCGCCTAAAGCCATGGTCTGCGTGGATTTTGTTGCACCGCAACAACCCCGACCGGCCTGTCAGTCGAGGTTTTCGGCCTCGGGGTCGGTGGCTTCCAGCTCGTAGCTCGCCGCCAGCATGGCCAGGCGGCCGATGACGCCGTACATGTAGAAGCGGTTGGGCACGCTGGCGCCGGGCTTCACGCCGGGCTGCGGCAGCTGGGCGCTCTGCTCGAAAGCCAGGGGCACGAAGCTGGAGCCCGGGGCGTTCAGGTTCTCGTCCTCGCCGCGGTCGGCGTGGATGCGGTAGAAGCCGCCGACCACGTAGCGGTCCATCATGTAGACCACGGGCTCGGCCACGGCGCTGTTGATGCGCTCGTGCGTGAGCACGCCCTCCTGGATGATCACCTCGCTGACCGCCTGGCCCGCCTGCACCGTCGCCATGCGCGCCTTGGTCTTGGGCGAGAGCTTGTCGATGTCCTTGGCGTCGCGCACCGTCATGATGCCCATGCCGCCCGTGCCGTTGTCGGCCTTGATCACCACGAACGGCTTCTCGTTGATGCCGTATTCCTTGTACTTGCGGCGCACCTTGGTGAGCAGCGCGTCGGTGTTGCTGCGCAGGCATTCCAGGCCCGCGTCGGCCTCGAAATCCACCTGACCGCATTGCGCGAACAGGGGGTTGATGAGCCAGGGGTCCATGCCCAGCAGCTTGCCGAAGCGCTTGGACACTTCCTCGTAGGCCTTGAAGTGCAGGCTCTTGCGCCGCGTGCCCCAGCCCGCGTGCAGCGGCGGCAGCAGGTATTGCTCGTGCAGCTCTTCCAGGATGCCGGGCACACCCGCGCTCAGGTCGTTGTTGAGCAGGATGGTGCAGGGATCGAAGTTCTTCAGGCCCAGGCGGCGCTTGCCGCGCTGCAGGGGCTCCAGCGTGACGTGGCCGCCGTCGGGCAGGTCGATGCGCGTGGGCTCGGTGATCTCGTTCGACAGCGAGCCCAGGCGTACGTTGAGCCCGGCCATGTAGAAGATCTTCTGCAGCGTGGCCAGGTTGCTCAGGTAGAAGCTGTCGCGCTGGTTCTCGGGCACCAGCAGCAGGTTCTTGGCCTCGGGGCAGATCTTCTCGATGGCGGCCATGGCGGCCTGCACGGCCAGCGGAATCATCTCGGGCGTGAGGTGGTTCCAGCCGGCGGGAAAGAGGTTGGTGTCCACCGGGGCGAGCTTGAAGCCCGCGTTGCGCACGTCGACCGAGCAGTAGAACGGTGGCGTGTGCTCCATCCATTCCAGCCGGAACCAGCGCTCGATCACCGGCGTGGATTCGAGGATGCGCTGCTCGAGTTCGTTGATCGGGCCGGTGAGGGCGGTGACGAGGTGGGGGACCATGGCGGGGCGGGGGAACCGGGCGGGAGGGCCAGTGTAAATGGGGACGGTGACGGGCATTCCAAGCGCCCGCCGGCGCCCCCGCGCCCGGCTGGCGGCTCGGTGGCCCGCCGGCGCCCGAGGGGCCTCAGCCCGACGACCGGAGCGCGGTCACCTCGATCTCGATGCGCATGCGCGGGTCGGCCAGGCCGGCCGAGATCATCATGGCCGCCGGCCGCACCTCGCCAAAGAAGCGGCGCAGCACCGGCCAGGTTTTCGGGAATTCGCTGCCGTCGGGCAGCACATAGGTCACCCGCACCACGTCGCGCAGGCCGGCGCCGGCCTGCTGCAGCGCGGCCTCGATGTTGCGCAGGCATTGCTCGGTCTGCGCCTCGATGCCGGGCGCGATGTCCATGGTGGTGTAGTCGAAACCGGTGGTGCCGGAAACGAAGACCCAGTCGCCCTGGACCACGGCGCGCGAGTAGCCGATCTCCTGTTCGAAGGTGGAGCCCGATGAGATGAGGGTGCGTGGCATGGTCAACGGCCCAGAAGCAGCAGCACCAGGCCGAGCGTGGCCGGTACCGCCTGGATGAACAGGATGCGCTTGCTGGCCGTGGCCGCGCCGTAGAGGCCGGCCACCAGCACGCACAGCAGGAAGAAGACCTTGACCGCAAAACCCTCGGGGCCCAGCGCCAGGCCCCAGAACAGGCCCGCCGCCAGGAAGCCGTTGTAGAGGCCCTGGTTGGCCGCCAGCGTCTTGGTCTGGGCCGCGAACTCGGGCGTGAGATTGAACGCCTTCATGCCCTTGGGCTTGTCCCACAGGAACATCTCGAGCACGAGGATGTAGACGTGCAGCAGGGCCACGAGCAGCACGACGGCGTTGGCGAGGGTGGCAAGCATGGGCGGGGTCTCCGGGAAATCGGACCGGGCGATGCTAACGCGGGCGGGCCTCGCGGCCGCCGAGCGCCAGTTCGCGCAGCGGGTCGCCGCCGTCGATGAACAGCCGCCCGCCGTCCACCAGCGCCGCGCGCAGCCGCTCGATCGCGCGCCGGCCGGCCTCGGGGTGGCGCCCATCGAGGGCGCCCACGCGAACGGCAAAGGCGATGTCGTAGCGCGCTTCGCCGGGCGCGAGCGCGAAGTCCTCCACCGCCACCTCGCGAAACGCCAGGCGCCCCGAGGCCAGCGCCTCGCGCGAGCCCGCGAGGGCCTGCGCGATGGCCTTGGCCGAGCGGTCGATGCCCAGCACGTGCCCCGAGGGCCCCAGGCGCTCGGCCACCGCGCGCGCCGCCACGCCCGGGCCGCAGCCGATCTCCAGCACCCGCAGGCCCGGGCGCAGCGGCAGCGCGTCGACGATCGCGGCGAGCCGCGGCGAGAGCGCGCTCATGCCTTCAACGCCAGGCCCAGCGCCAGCAGCGCCAGCGACACGGCGCCGAGCGCGCTGCGCACGTGGTTCCAGCGCAGCCAGTCGCGCACGTAGCGCGGCCACAGCACCGGCGCCTCGCGCAGGTCGGTGCGCGCCAGGCGGTCGTTGAGCGGCACGTTGCAGGCCATGGTCACGCCCAGCGGGCCGATCAGGTAGGCCAGCGCGCCCGCGCACCAGGCGATCGCCCCGGCGCCGCCCTGCCACAGCGCGCCGATCAGCAGCAGCAGGCACAGCACGGCCGTGCCCAGGAAGGGCAGCAGGAACAGCGGGCGGATGATCAGCCGGTTGATGCTCTGCATGGTGCTCATGCCGGCCTCGGCCGGCTGTTCGAGCAGGGCGCGCATGGTCACCAGGGAGAAGGCGTAGAGCAGGCCGGTGACCAGGCCCCCGCCCACGATGGCGGCGATGGCGATCCCCTGCAGCAGCGTGGCCATGGGACGCTCAGGCGCGCGCGGGCGCTTCGCACAAGGCCTTGAGGCGGGCCAGGGCCTTGGGCCAGCTCTCGTCCATCATGGCCGCGTACTCGGGGGGCACATCCTGCTCGATGTCCAGCCGCGTGCCACCGGCCTCCGGCGCGAAGCGGTAGTTCTCGTAGGCGGGCGGCCCCTCGTGGGGCACGGCCGGCTGGCCCGGCGACACCATGCCCAGGTGGCGGATCGACAGGAACACGTGGCGCTGGTTCTGCGCGATCTGCGCTTCCATGCCCTCGCCCGAGGGCGAGAGGAAACGGATGCGCGCGCCCTGCTCCCAGCTGCCCTCGTAGTAGGAGCCCTCCATGAAGGCCGAGGTCCAGTCGCGGTAACCGTCGTCGGCGAGCATGGTGGCCCAGACCCGTTCGACGGGGGCGTGGATGTGCGTGCGGTAGTTCAGGCGTTGCAGTGGGGTGCTCATGGACAGGTCCTTTCGGGGGCTGGGGAAACCCAAACGACGGCCGACACCCCCGGTTGTCGACACGCCCCGGGTAAACCCCGACGCCGCGGGGCTCAGCGCGCCGCCGCGGCCCGCCCGCTGGGCGTTTCGTTGCCGTCGCGGAACGCGCTCGCGCGCTCGGCCTCCAGCGGTCGGATCTCGAAGCTCAGCCCGGAGGCCAGGCAGGGGTTGCGCGAGGCGATGCGCGCGGCCTCGTCCAGGCTGCCGGCGGTGATGAACCAGTAGCCGCCGATGATCTCCTTGGCCTCGGTGAAGGGCCCGTCGAGCACGCGCTCGCGCGTCACCAGCCGGCAGCCCGTGCCCAGGCGGCTGCCGGCCCGCAGCACGCCGGCCGCGGCCTGTTCGCCGAACCAGGCGTAGAAGGCGTCGATGGCGCCCTGGATCTGTTCGGGGGACCGGTCGGCGTCCCATTGGCCTCGGGACAGCAGCAGGAATTCGCTCATGGGCGGTGTCTCCAGAAGAACGGGTTCAGTGGGCCAGGTCCGCGCCGGCCGCGGCCAGCAGCTCGCGCAGCACGGAGCGGTGGCAGTGCGACTCGTGCTCGCAGTAGCAGCCCACCGAGAAGTCGCTGCCGTGCGACATCGCCGCCAGCAGCGCGATCGCATGGGCATTCTCGGGTGTGGCCATCTCGGCGCGGTAACGGCGTGTGAACGCGGCCCACTCGGCCGGCGTCTTGGCCTGCTGGGCCTGCTTCATGGTCTGCAGGCTGGGCGCGAGGTTGGGGAACCAGACGTCGTACCAGTCCTGGCGCGCGAACTCGCTCTTGGGCACGCCGCGCGGCGGACGCCGCACCGTGCCGATGCGCAGGCCTTCGTTGTTCGCTCGCGGGCTGCCGAGCCGCACCACCCTGATCGCCATGGCTGTCTCCGGTTCCATCGACCGGCGACAGCGTAGCCGGTTCAGGCCCGGGCGCGCAAACCGCGCCGAGCCTGGGGGGGTGGCGCTCAGCCACGCACCTCACCCTCGCCCAGCACCACGTACTTGAGCGAGGTCAGGCCTTCCACGCCCACCGGGCCGCGCGCGTGGAACTTGTCGGTGCTGATGCCGATTTCGGCGCCCAGGCCGTACTCGAAGCCGTCGGCGAAGCGGGTGCTGGCGTTCACCATCACGCTGGCCGAATCGACCTCGCGCAGGAAACGCTGGGCGTGTCCGTGGTCGGTGGTGAGGATGGCGTCGGTGTGGTGGCTGCTGTAGCGGTTGATGTGGGCGATGGCCTCGTCCACGCCGTCCACCAGCTTGATGCTGATAACGGGCGCGAGGTACTCCTCGAACCAGTCCTGCTCGCTGGCGTCCACCAGGGTCGCGCCGGCCACGCCGGCCAGCAGGGCCTTGCTCTCGGGGCAGGCGCGCATCTCCACGCCCTTGGCCGCGAAGACGGCACCGATCTTCGGCAGGAAGTCCTTCGCCACGCCGCGCGCCACCAGCAGGCTTTCGGTGGCGTTGCAGGGGCTGTACTTCTGCGTCTTGGCGTTGTCGGTGACCTTCACCGCGAGCGCGATGTCGCAGGGGTCGTCCACATAGGTGTGGCAGTTGCCGTCCAGGTGCTTGATGACGGGCACCTTGGCCTCGGCGCTGATGCGCTCGATCAGGCCCTTGCCGCCGCGCGGGATGATCACATCCACGTACTGCGGCATGGCGATGAGCTGGCCCACGGCCGCCCGGTCGGTGGTGGGCACGAGCTGCACCGCGTCGGCCGGCAGGCCGGCGTCGATCAGCGCGCGCTGCACCAGGGCGGCCAGGGCGCGGTTGGAGTCGATGGCCTCGGAGCCGCCGCGCAGGATGGCGGCGTTGCCGCTCTTGATGGCGAGCGAGGCGGCCTCGATCGTCACGTTGGGGCGGCTCTCGTAGATCATGCCGAAGACGCCAATGGGCACGCGCATCTGGCCCACGCGGATGCCGCTGGGCATCTGCCGCATGCCCATCAGCTCGCCGATGATGTCGGGCATGGCGGCGAGCTGCTCGCAGCCCTGGGCGGCGGTCTCGATCACCTTGGGCGTGAGCTTCAGGCGGTCGACCATGGGCTCGGCCAGGCCGTTGGCGCGGGCGCGCTCCAGGTCCTTGGCGTTCTCCAGCGCCAGTGGTTCACCGGCCTCGCGCAGCAGGGCGGCCAGGCGGCGCAGCGCCTGGGCCTTGGCCGCGACGCTGGCCTTGGCCATGAGCCGCGACGCCGCCAGGGCCTGCTGGCCCAGGGTGTGCATGAGTTCGGTGGTGTTGCTGGCGTTCATGGGTCGGGATTTTCGCACCGGGGGCCGACAAGCGCCCGGGCGCCCGCGCCATGCACCTAGGCCGCCAGGGGCCGGCGCGCGATCAGGGTGAGGAAGCGCTTGGTGGTGCCGCCGGGCGCCTCGAAGCTGTCGATGGCCTCGTGCAGCCGTTCCCAGCCAGCGAAACGCTCCCGCACGCGGCCGGGCTCGAACAGGCAGTGGCCCTCGGGCCCGAACATGCCCAGGAAGGTGGTCCCCTCGATCAGCACATTGAGCGACAGCACGCCGCCGGGCTCGGTGGCCGCCTGCAGCGCCGCCAGCTGGCGCCAGGCGCTGGCGCAGTCGAAGAACATCAGGAGGCCGATGCAGACCACGGTGTCGTAGCGGCCCTCGGGCGTGCGATCGCGCAGGTCGGCCTCGGTGGCGCGCAGCGGCAGCGACTCGCGCGCCGCCACCGCGCGCAGGTGGGCGATGGCGGAGGCGCTCGCGTCCAGCGCCTCGACCGTGCAGCCCCGGCGCGCCGCCTCCAGGGCCAGGTGGCCCAGGCCGCAGCCGAAGTCGAGCGTCCGCCCGCGCAGGTGCGGCAGGGTCGCGCGCTCGAAGGGGTTGAGGGCGTGCTCGCCCTCGGCGATCTGCCGCTGGAACTGGCGGTCGAAAAAATCGACGCTGTGCGGGGGGGTCATGGGCCCGAGTCTGCCTCGGCGGGGCGCGGCCCGTGGCCCGCCCCCCTCAATCCTGGGTGATCTTCTCGTCCACCACCACCTGGCGCCAGCGCTTCGACTCGCTGGCCACGAAGGCGCCGAAGGCGGCACCTTCGGCGCCACCGGGCTCCGCGCCCGAGGTCTCGATGCGCGAGGCCACGTTCGGGTCGGCCAGGGCCGCGACCAGGGCGCGCTCCAGCCGCGCCACGATGGGCGCGGGCGTGCCGGCGGGCGCGGCCACGCCGGTCCAGCCGCGCAGATCGATGCCGGGGTAGCCTTCCTCGGCCAGCGTGGGCAGACCGGGGAAAGCCTTCTTGCGCTGCGGCGCGGCAATGGCCAGCGCCACCACCCGGCCGGCGTTCAGGCCCTGCTGCGCCGCGGCCGAGCCGGAGAGCACCACGTCCACCGTGCCGCCCGTCAGGTCGGTGACGGCCGCGGCGATGGTGCGGTACGGCACGTGCCGCAGCTCGATGCCGGCGGCCCGCTGCAGCAGCGCCATGCCCAGGTGCGACGGGGTGCCCGCGCCCGCGCTGCCCAGCGTGAGTTGCCCGGGCTGGCGCCTGGCCAGGGCCACCAGCTCGGCCAGGGTCTTCACGCCCAGGCCCTGGCGCGCCAGCAGGACGGGCGACTCGGTGGTCAGCTGGGTCACGGCCACGAAGTCGCGCTGCAGGTCGAAGGGCGTCTTCGCGCGCAGGGCCGGCGTGACCGCCGACTGCAGGTTGATGAGGCCGACGGTGTAGCCGTCCGGCGCGGCCTTGGCGAGGGCCTCGACGCCGATGATCCCTTGGCCGCCGGGGCGGTTGTCCACCACGATGGCCTGGCCGAGCTGGCGGGCGAGCACGTCCTGCAGGGCGCGGATGGCCACGTCGGCGGGCGAGCCCGGGCCGCCGGGCACGATGACGCGGACCGGGCGCGAAGGCCAATCGCTGGCCCAGGCGGACGGGATGCGGGCCAGGCCCAGGGCCGAGGCGGCGATGAAATGGCGGCGTTGCATGGTGGCTGTCTCCTTCAGGCCGCGTAGCGCGCTGGTGGACTGCTGTCCACCGCGGCGAGCATCTTGCGCAGCAGTTGTTGCATCAGTTGGGATTGGGTGTCGCGGTGCCCGGGCGCGTCCCAGAGGTTGTGGGTCTCGCCGGGGTCCTGCTGGTGGTCGTACAGCTCGCCCCAGGACTCGCCCTGGTAGACGCTGAGGCGGTGGCGCTCGGTCAGCAGGCTGCGCACGCAGGCCGGGCGCTGGAAGCCCTGGCGCGTGCGGCTGTCCTGGTACTCGATCAGCAGCGCGTCCCACCCGCGGCCCTGGCCGTCGAGGCAGCCGAGCAGGGAGCGGCCCTGCAGCCCGCCGTAGGCCTCGACGCCGGCGCGCGCCAGCACGCTGGGCGCGATGTCGATGGTGGAGGCGAGCGCCTGGCTGACCGCCGGCGCGGGCTGGCGCGGATCGCACCAGATGAAGGGCACGCGCGTGATGCCGCGCGAGGCCAGCGCGCCCTTGAGCATCAGGTTGAAGTCGCCCAGGTAGTCGCCGTGGTCCGAGGTGAAGACGATCACCGTCTCCTCGCGCTGGCCACTGTCGTCGAGCGCGCGCACGATGTCGCCGACCGCGTCGTCGATCATGGCGATCATGCCGGCGCTCAGCGCCATGGCCTCGCGGATCTCGCGCTCGGTGGCGAAGAAGGCGTCGTGCGGGCCCTGGCGCTGGCGGCTGCCGTCCAGAAAACGCTCGCGGCACCAGCCGATCGGCGGCGGCGGGTTGTGGTGCGCCTCGTAGGGCAAACGCAGCGTGAAGTCCGCCGGGTCGTACAGCCCCCAATAGCGGCCGGGCGGCGTGAAGGGGTGGTGTGGGTCGGGGAAGGACACGAAGGCGAAGAAGGGCTGTTCCTGCCCGCGCGTGCCGCGCAGGAAGTCGACCGCGCGGTCGCGGATGTAGCTCGTCGGGTAGAAGGCCTCAGGGATCGCGGTGCGGTGGGCCTGCGGGCACACGTAGCCGTGCGGCAGCTGGCTCGCGCGATCGCGCAGCCGATCGGCCTGCGGCAGGTGGCGGCGCAGCCACTGCAGGTAGTGGCCGCCCGCCTGGTCGCCATGGAAGGTCACCAGGTCCACTTCGTCGTAGCCGTAGTACGGCGTGTGCAACGGGTGGCGGTCCAGGCCCGCGTAGTGGCCCGGCTGTTCCTGCGTGTAGTCGCCGCCGTCGTCTTTCCAGGCGTCGACGGCGGGCGCCGCCGCGCCGCCTTCGGCCGGCCGGTCCGTCATGGGCTGCACATGGCTCTTGCCGATGCTGGCCGTGCGGTAGCCGGCGCGCCGGAGCTGCTCGACGAAGGTCGTGGCGCGCACCGACAGCGCCGCGCCGTTGACGCGCAGCCCGTGCGCCGATGGGTAACGCCCCGTGAGCAGCGAGGCGCGGTTGGGCATGCACACCGGGCTGGCGGCGTGGAAGCGCTCGAAGCGCGTGCCGCGCGCGGCCAGCGCGTCGATGTGCGGCGTGCGCAGCACCGGGTGGCCGTAGCAGCCCAGGTGGTCGGCGCGGTGCTGGTCGGTGACGATGACCAGGAAGTTGGGTCGGCGCATGGGCTCAGAAGTTGTGGCGGATGCCCAGCGCCAGGGCGCGCACGTCGTCGCCGCTGCCGGCGGTGACCGGGGCCAGCGCCAGCGTGTTCGCGGCCGTGCCCTGGTTGTTCAGGCGCAGCAGACGGCCGTACAGCGTGGTGCGCTTGCTCAGCCGGTAGTCGTAGCCCACCGCCATGGCCTGGGCGTCGTTCGGGCTGTTGCGCAGGTCGCGGCGGTTGAGCTCGGCCATCCAGCGGTGCGGGCCCAGGTCGTAGGCGGCGCCGAGCACGGTGTGCGCCGCGCGGCGCGCGCCGGGGGCGGTGCTGTCCGACACCAGGTAGGCGGCCGACAGGGTGAGGCCGCCGATCGCGTAGCTGCCGTTCAGGCCCTGGGTCTGGTTGTGGAACGGCGTGGCGGCGGCGCTGCCGCTGTCCAGGCGCTGGGCCGCGTAGCCGATGAAGTAGCGCTCGCCGCGGTAGCTGGCGCCGAAGGCCAGGATGCCGCCCAGGCCGGCGGCGCCTTCGTCCGGCGCCACCGCCACGTCCACGCGCAGCCCCTTGGCCCGCGGACCGCCGCCGTAGCGGTAGCGCAGCAGGTTGGACTGGCGCATCGCCAGGCCCACCGTGCGCGCGGCCGCGGGCTGGCTGTCCACGCTGCCCGCGAGCTGCACCGGGGCCCAGTTCGCGTTCATGCCGAATGGCACGGTGGCCAGCAGGTTGAAAAAGAGCGGCGTGTACTGGCGCCCGGCCTCGACGGTGCCCCACGGACCCTGCAGGCCCACGAAGGACTGGCGGCCAAAACCGCCACCCAGGGGGATGGTGCCGTTGTCCATGGTGAGGCCCATTTCCAGAACGAAGTGGGCCGACAGCCCACCGCCCAGGTCCTCCTTGCCGCGAAAGCCCAGCCGCGAGACAGCGTTGCCGCCTTCGTTCACCACGGTGCGCGAGTCGCTGCCGCGGATGCTGCCGACGTACAGGTCGGCGATGCCGTAGAGGCCGACGTCCTGGGCCAGGGCGCTCAGGCCCGGGGCGGCCAGGAGGCCCAGCGTCAGGGCCTGGCGGATGGGGTGCTTCACAGTGTCTCCTCTGGGTGATCGGGAGGTCGCACTGTGTCAGCGTGGTGTCCGCGCGCCCAATACTTTGTCATGAGGCCGCCATTGCGTTGCGCAATGGATCGACCCGGGACCCGACCACCAAAGGACTCCTTGCTACCCGAACGAGAGCATCAAGAGCGCTTGACGGCCTCGGACAACAGGCGCGCGAGCAGGGACTCGCCCACCAGCATGGCCTCGGACCAGCCGGCCTCGGGCGCCATGGCGATGCGCACATGCCGCTCCAGCCCACCCTCGGCGATGGGCAGCGCGATCAGCCCCGGGCGCTGCACGGCGCGGCGCGCGGCGAAGGTCGAGAGAATGGTCGCGCCCACGCCCTGCTCGCACAGCTCCAGCATCGACGACAGGTCCTCGATGCCGCCGAGGATGCGCAGGGACAGGCCCAGGCGCTCGGACGCGTCCATCACCAGGCGGTGCGCCGGCTGCATGGGCGACAGCAGCAGCTCGACCGCCAGCGCGTCCTGGAGCCGCGGCCGCCGCGGCAGCGCGCGCAGCCGCTCGCGCGAGCCCACGAGGGCCAAGCGCTCCGAAAAGGCCGTGCCACGCGCCCCCTCGACGGCCGTGGCCGACACCAGCGTGGCCATGTCCAGTTCGCCCTTGTGCAGCAGGCGCTCCAGTTCGGCCGAGTAGCCCACGCGAATCTGCGGCTGCACGCCCGGCATCGCTTCGCGGATGGCCCCGAACAGCCGCGCGCTGAGCAGCGGCGAGAGGCTGCGCAGCAGGCCGATGCTGAGCACGCCCTCCACCACGCCGGCCTTCTCGCGCGTGGCCGCGGCCGCGTAGTCGATCTGCCGCAGGATGCGCTTGGCGCGCTCGTACAGCTCGGTGCCGGCCGGCGTGAGCGCGGTGCCCACGCGGCCGCGCACCACCAGCTTCACGCCCAGCCCCCGCTCCAGGTCGCCCAGGCGCTGGCTCAGCGCGGGCTGCACGATGTGCAGGCGCCGCGAGGCTTCGGTCAGGCTACCGGCCTCGGCGATGCCGACGAAGTACTTGAGCTGGCGGATGTCCATCGGCGGTCCTTGGTCCGGCGCGGCGCGCCGCGCCTGAGCCTAGCGCAGCGCGAAGCAGGCGATGTCCACGCGGTCCGGGTGGCGCACGCCGCTGCCGACGAAGAGGCGCTCGTTGATCCAGCCCAGCGCGGCCGACGAGGTCTCGAACGCGGGCACGCAGCGGAAGTACACCAGCGAGGGATCGACCGGCTCGCCACGCACCAGGCTCGCGGTCACCGCCGGTGGCGCCACGCGAATCGCCTGGTTGCTGACGTAGATGAGGTCGCCGCCGTCGGTCTCGAGCACGTAGCGCGCGTCCAGCCGCGCCAGCGAGGGCGTCACGATGGCCTGGAAATCGGCCCCGCCCGGCAGCACGCGCCCCGTCCAGCCGTCGCCGCGCACCGTTCCGCCCGTGATGGGAATGACGCGCCGGTTGCCGGCCGGCGTGGGACCGATCTCGTGCACCGGCCCCACCTGCACGCTGAGCTGCGCAAAAAAGTCGAGCCCCGGGGCGGCCGGCGCGGCGGTGTCCACGCGCTCAGTCATTCGCCTTGAACCCCGTGGCCTTGACCACCTGCGCCCAGCGCGCGGTTTCCGTGGCGATGGTCTTCTCGAACGCCGCGCCGCTCTCGGCCGGCACGTCGAAGCCCTGGGCTTCGAGCTTGCCCTTGTAGCCGGCGTCGGCCTGCGCCTTCACCGCCGCCGCCATGATCGCGTCGGTCACCGCCGGCGGCGTGCCGGCGGGCGCCATCAGGCCGAACCACACCGTGGTATTCAGGTCGCCATGGCCCAGCTCCGCGAGCGTGGGCACCTGCGGCAGGAAACGCGAGCGCTGGGCGGAGGTGACCGCCAGGGCCTTGAGCTTGCCGCTCTGCACGTGCGGCAGGGCGCTCTGCAGCTGCGTGAAGCCCAGCGGCACCTGGCCGCCCAGCAGATCGGTGATCTGCGGCGCCGAGCCCTTGTAGGGGATGTGGACCATGGGCACCTTGAGGCGCTCGCTGAACTGGAAGCCCAGGAAGTGCGAGGGCGTGCCCGGGCTGAACGAGGCGTAGGCGGCCTTGTCCGCGTGGGCCTTGAGCCAGGGGCCCAGATCGGCCAGCCGGTCCACCGGCACCGAGGGGTGCACGACCAGCACCAGCGGGCTCTCCACGCCCTTGGCGATGGGCTTGAAGTCCGATTGCTTCCACGGCAGCGCCGGGTAGGCCGAGGGGTTGATGGTGAACATGGCCTGCGTGCTGATCCACAGCGTGTGCCCGTCGGGCGCGGCTTTGCGCACCTGCTCGGCGCTGAGGTTGCCGTTGGCGCCGGCGCGGTTCTCGACCACGAAGGTGCCGCCGGTCTGGCGCGCCAGCTGCTCGCCGAGCGTGCGGGCATAGACGTCCACCGCGCCACCCGCCGGCGTGCCCACCACCAGCGTCACCGGGCGGGTGGGCCAGGTCTGCGCGGCCAGGGGCATGGCGCCGCCGAGGGCCAGCAGCGGCATCAGCCACTGGCCGAGTCGGCGCAGCGCGGTGGTTGGGCGGGGGGTCATGGCGGGTCTCCGGTGAATTGAGGGGAACCGCGCAATCTAGGCTTGTCAGAATGATTGACAAAGCGAATCGTTCCTGGGGAATCCCCTAGCTGCCATGACCACCACACCAGCCTTGCTGCACGGACTGCCGCCGTTCGACCAGCCCCTCAACGCCGCCGGCACCTTCACGCCCGTGGGCGTGTCGCGGGCCTCGCCCGCGGTGGCCGAGGCCACGGCCTGGGCCTTGCAGCGCTTTCTGGTCATCGACGAATGGCAGGACCTGGCCTCGCGCGAACTCGCCGCGTTCAGCGGCGCGGCGGCGGGCACGGTGGTGCACTGCGCGGCGGCGGGCATCACGCTGTGCGTGGCGGCGGCCATGGCGGGCACGGACCCGCGGCGCATCGCGCAGCTGCCCGACAGCGAAGGCCTGCGCCGCGCGGTGGTGGTGCCCGCGCCGCACCTGATCGACTACGGCCACCCGCTGGCCACCGACATCCGCCTGGCCGGCGGCACGGTGCGCGCCTGCGGCCAGCCCGAACGCTGCACCGCCGACGACTGGCTGCCCGCGCTGGCGGCGCCCGAGGTGGGCTGCCTGCTGCTGGTGTCCTCGCGCCTCACGCGCGACCCGGCGTTCGACTTCGCCGCCGCGACCGAGGCCGCGCGCGCGGCCCGCGTGCCTGTGGTCATCGACGGTGCCGCGCAGGACCTGCGCGTGCGCGAGCTGGTGGCGCTGCAGCCGGCCGCCGTGGTGCTGAGCGCGCAGAAGTACCTGGCCGCGCCAACGGCGGGCCTGGTGGTCGGCGAGGCCGGTTTCATCGAGGCGGTGCGCGCGCAGCAGAAGGGCATCGGCCGCGCCATGAAGCCGAGCAAGGAGGCCTTGGTGGGCGTGCTCGCGGCCTTGCACGAGCGGCGCGCGCTGGACCTGGGCGCCTGGTCGCGCCAGCAGGAAGCCAAGGTGCGCCAGGCCGTGGACGCCCTGGGCGGCCTGCCCGGCGTGCAGGCCATGCGAATGCCCGACCCGCTGGGCGCGCCCGTCCCGCGCGTGCGGCTGCGCTTCGCGGGCGGCGCCGAAGCGGCGCGCGCCGCCGCGCAGGCGCTGCGGCGGCAGGACCCGCCGGTCTGGGTGATGGAACACGGCGTGGCCGAGGGCGTGCTCACCCTGGAACTGATCGCCCTGCGCGCGGACGAGGTGGACGCCCTGACCGGGGCGCTGCGCCGCTGCCTGGCCTGAGGCCCCGGGCGCTCAGTCCTTCACCGGCTCCAGCGCCTGCAGCAGCGTCGGCAGCAACTCCGACACCGTCGGGTGGATCGGCATCGAGCGGATGAGGCCGTCCACCGGCTGCTTCAGGCTCATCAGGTCCAGCAGGCCGTGCACGGCCTCGTCGCAGCGGTAGCCCAGCAGGCTCGCGCCCAGCAGCTGGCGGGTCTGCGCGTCCACCACCGCCTTCATCAGGCCCTGTGTTTCGCCGGCCTCGCGCGCGCGGCCCACGCGGTGCATGGGCAGGGTGGCCCGCAGCAGCGGCCGCCCGCTCTCGCGCGCCTTCGCCTCGGCCAGGCCCACGCGGCCCAGCGGAGGGTCGGTGTAGAGCGCGTAGGCCTCGATGCGGTCCGACAGCCGGCGCGGGTCCTGATCGAACAGGTTGGCCACCACCACCTCGTGGTCGTTCCAGGCGGTGTGCGTGAAGGCGCCGCGGCCGTTGCATTCGCCCACCGCCCACACGCCCTCGGCGCTGGTGCGGCATTGCTCGTCCACGCGGATGTAACCGCGCGGGTCCACCTCGATGCCGGCCGCGCCGAGGTTCAGTCCCTCGGTGTTGGGCTGGCGCCCCACGGCCAGCAGCACATGGCTGCCCACCAGGCGCGGCGGCCGGCGCTCGCAGCGCGCGCCCACCGCGATGCCGCTCTGGCGCGGCGCCAGCGCGATGCACTCCGCGCCCAGCTCGAAGCGCACGCCCTCGCGCTCCAGGATCTCCCGGATCGCCTGGGCCACGTCCTCGTCCTCGCGCGGCAGCAGGCGCGCGGACTTCTCCACCACCGTCACCCGGGCACCGAAGCGGCGCATCACCTGCGCGAACTCCAGGCCGATGTAGCTGCCGCCGATGATCACCAGGTGCCGGGGCAGCGTGTCCAGCCGCAGGATCGATTGGTTGTCCAGCGTGGGCACGCGGTCGATGCCGTCCAGCGGCGGGCGCGCGGCGCGCGCGCCGACGTTGAGGAAGATGCGCGGCGCCCGCAGCTCGCGCTCGCCCACGCGCAGGCGGCCGGGCGCGACGAAGCGGGCCTCGCCCAGGATCACCTCGACCTTGTCCAGGCCCCGCATCCACTGCTCCACGCCCTCGCGCGACTGGGCCACCACCGCTTCCTTGCGCGCCATCACGCGCGCGAAGTCCACCCGCAACCGGCCGGTGGCGAAGCCGAATTCCTCACCGCGCCGCGCCAGGTGGATGGCGCGCGCACTGGCCACCAGCGTCTTGGTGGGGATGCAGCCGTGGTTCACGCAGGTGCCGCCGAATTCGGCGCGCTCGATGACGGCGGTGCGCAGGCCTTCGCGGTGGCAGCGCGCGGCGATGGCCGGACCGGCCTGGCCGGCGCCGACGACGATGGCATCGAAGGTGTCGATGGGCATGGGCGTCTCCTGTGGCGGTGTTGAGGGCCTCCCCGGGTGGCGTGGCGGCCGGCAAGGCGCGTGCCGGCCGCGCGCCAGCCACTAAGTAGCCGAGAAAGCCCCTGTCCGCAAGGCCGGCATTGCCGCCCCCCGGCCGGAAAACCCCTGTTTGCAGTGATTTAATGCCTGGTCAATAACTGCCTAGGCAGTTAAATTCCTGCCCAACCATGAAACACCCACCCCCCTCCCCGGCCGGCGACACGGCCTTCTACCACCCCGACACCCTGCGCCCGGACGACTCCGTGGGCCGGCTGATGCGCCAGATCCTCGTCGCCAGCGCGAACGAGGTGGAGCGCGAACTCGCCCCCCTGGGCCTGACCGAGGCCCAGTGGATGCCGCTGTTCAAGCTGCACATGGCCATGGCCAGCACCTCGTCCGAGCTGGCGCGCGAATGCCGCATCGACACCGGCGCCACCACGCGCATGATCGACCGGCTCGAAGAGAAGGGCTTCATCCAGCGCGAGCGCTCGGCCGCCGACCGCCGCGTGGTGAAGCTGGAGCTCACGCCCGAAGGACGCGCCACCGCCGGACACATCCCCAGCGCGCTGTGCAAGGTGCAGAACGAGCTGCTGGCCGGCTTCACGCGCGAGGAGTTCGACACGCTGAAGTCGCTGCTGCGGCGCATGCTGGCCAACGCACAAACGCTGGCCACGAAGGAGCGCGCATGAACCGTTCCTTCAAGAGCCGCTGGCTGCTCGCGCCCCTGGCCGCCGCCGCGCTCGTGGGCTGCGCCAGCATGCAAGGCACCACGCCGTCCAGCGCGCAGCTGCGCGACGCCGCCTCGCTGGGCCTGAGCGAATCGCGCGCCGCCGCCGAGGTGGCGCCGGTGGAGCCCCAGTGGTGGCGCGCGCTCGGCGATCCGCAGCTCGACCGCCTGGTGGAGCAGGCCCTGCAGGGCAACCCGAACCTGCGCGTGGCGCAGGCGCGCGTGGCCCGGGCCATGGCCGCCGTCGACGGCGTCGACGCCACCAGCGGCCCGCAGCTCAACGGCCAGTTCGACGCCACGCACCAGCGCTTCACCGCCAAGGGCATGGTGCCCCCACCCCTGGCCGGCAGCGTCGAGGACACGGCCACGCTGCAGCTCAACGGCTCCTGGGAAATCGATTTCTTCGGCAAGCACCGCGCCGCGCTCGACGCCGCCCTGGGCACGGCCCAGGCCGCGCAGGCCGAAGCCGCCGCCGCGCGCACGCTGCTGGCCACCAACGTGGTGCGCGGCTACGTGCAGCTGGCGCGCCTGCAGGACCAGCACGAACTGGCGCAGCGCGCGCTCGCGCAGCGAGAGGGCATGCTGGCCCTGGTCAATCAGCGCGTCTCGGCCGGGCTGGACGGCGTGCTCGAACAGCGCCAGAGCGAGGGCGCCGTGCCCGAGGCGCGCCAGCAGATCGAGGCCATCGGCGAGCAGATGCAGCTCACGCGCCACGCGCTGGCGGCGCTGAGCGGCCAGCCCACGCAGGACCCGGCGCCCCAGGCGCCGCGCCTGGCCGGCCTGCGCCCGCTGCCCGAGCCCCAGGCCATCCCCACCGACCTGCTCGGCCGGCGCCCCGACGTGGCCGCCGCGCGCTGGCGCGTGCAGGCCTCGCGCGGCGAGGTGGACAACGCGCGCGCCCAGTTCTATCCCAACATCAACCTGGTGGCCTATGTCGGCCTGTCCAGCATCGGGCTCGACCAGCTCTTCAGCGGCGGCGCCCGGCAGTGGGGCATCGGACCGGCCGTGCGCCTGCCGATCTTCGATGGCGGGCGCCTGCGCGCCAACCTGAGCGGCAAGAACGCCGAGCTCGACACCGCCATCGAGAGCTACAACGCCGCCGTCATCGAGGCCGTGCACGAGGTGGCCGACCAGCTCGCCTCCGCGCGCTCGGTGGCCCAGCAGCGCGCCCAGCAGCAGCAGGCCCTGCAATCGGCCGAATCGGCCTATTCCATCGCCGAGCAGCGCTACCGCGCGGGCCTGTCCAACCACCTGCAGCTGCTGTCCGCCGAAACCGCCGTGCTGGCCCAGCGCCGCCTCGACGTCGACCTGCGCACGCGCGCCCTGCAGGCCCAGGTGAACCTGGCCCAGGCCCTGGGCGGCGGCTGGCGCGCGTCCACCGAACAACCCTGAAGCCCAACACCCCCTCCTTCACCATGAGCACGAACACCGCAACGGCCCCGAACGCCCCCGCCGGCAACCCGCGCCGCAAGAAAGCCCTGCTCGCCATCGCCACCGTGGTGGTGCTGGGCGGCCTGGCCGCCGGCGCCTACGAATGGCTGATCGCCAGCCACTACGAAACCACCGACAACGCCTACGTGCAGGGCGACGTGGTGCAGATCACGCCGCAGATCGGCGGCACCGTGCAGGCCATCCTGGCCGACGAGACCGACTTCGTGAAAGCGGGCCAGCCCCTGGTGAAACTCGACCCGGCCGACGCCACGCTGGCGCTCGAACAGGCCGAGGCGCAGCTCGCGCAGACCGTGCGCCAGGTGCGCAAGCTCTACGCCGACAACGGCGCCTTCGACGCCCAGGTGGCGGCACGCCAGGCCGACGTGGCCAAGGCCCGCAACGAGGTGGCGCGCGCGGGCGATGACCTCAACCGCCGCCAGTCGCTGGCCGGCAACGGCGCCGTCTCCAAGGAAGAGCTGCAGCACGCCGAGGCCCAGCTCGCGGCCGCGCGCAGCGTGCAGTCGGCCGCCGAGGCCGCGCTGGCCGCCGCGCGCGAACAGCTCGCCAGCAACCGCGCCATGACCGAGGGCACCTCGGTCGAGCGGCACCCGCAGGTGCAGACCGCCGCCGCCAAGGTGCGCGAGGCCTGGCTCGCCACGCAGCGCCTGACGCTGCCCGCGCCGGTGGACGGCTACGTCGCCAAGCGCACCGTGCAGCTCGGCCAGCGCGTGGCCGCCGGCACGCCGCTGATGGCCGTGGTGCCGCTGCAGCAGGTGTGGGTGGACGCGAACTTCAAGGAGGTGCAGCTGCGCCACATCCGCCTGGGCCAGCCCGTCGAGCTCACCGCCGACGTCTACGGCAAGGACGTGCGCTACACCGGCCAGGTGGTCGGTCTGGGCGTGGGCACCGGCTCCACCTTCGCCCTGCTGCCGGCGCAGAACGCCACCGGCAACTGGATCAAGGTGGTGCAGCGCGTGCCGGTGCGCATCGCGCTCGACCCCGGCCAGCTCGACCAGCACCCGCTGCGCGTGGGCCTGTCGATGGAAGCGACGGTGAACGTGCGCCAGCAGGACGGCAAGACCCTGGCCAGCGCGCCCACCGCCGCGCACGCCGCCACCCAGGCCTTCGAGCACACCGGCGCCGACGCCGACGCGCTGGTGCGGCGCATCATCCAGGCCAACCTCGGCGCCTCCACCCTCGCCCAGCGCGCGCTCTGACCATGGCCGACACCGCCGCCGCGCCCGGCGCGGCCCCCGCGAAGCCGGGCACGCCGCCCGCGGGCGCGCACCCGCCGCTCGAAGGCAGCGCGCGCCTGTGGGGCACGCTCGCCATCTCGGCGGCCACGTTCATGAACGTGCTCGACACGTCCATCGCCAACGTCTCGCTGCCCGCCATCGCTGGCGACCTGGGCGTCAGCCCCAACCAGGGCACCTGGGTCATCACCAGCTTCGCGGTGGCCAACGCCATCGCCGTGCCGCTCACCGGCTGGCTCACGCAGCGCCTGGGGCAGGTGCGGCTGTTCGTGACCAGCGTGCTGCTGTTCGTGCTGGCCTCGCTGCTGTGCGGCCTGGCACCCAACATGCCCACGCTGATCGCCTTTCGCGTGCTGCAGGGCTTCGTGGCCGGCCCCATGATCCCGCTGTCGCAGGCGCTGCTGCTGCAGAGCTACCCGCGCGAACAGGCCGGCCGCGCCATGGCCGCCTGGGCCATGACCACGCTGGTGGCGCCGGTGATGGGCCCGCTGCTGGGCGGCTGGATCACCGACAACATCGCCTGGCCCTGGATCTTCTACATCAACGTGCCGGTGGGCCTGCTGGCGGCCTTCTTCATCTGGCGCGTCTACCACCGCCGCGAAAGCGCGGTGCGCAAGCTGCCCATCGACCGCATCGGCCTGGCGCTGCTGGTGGTGTGGATCGCCGCCCTGCAGATGGTGCTGGACCTGGGCAAGGAGCACGACTGGTTCGCCTCGCCGCTGATCGTGGGCCTGGCGCTCACGGCGGTCGTCGGCTTCGCCTTCTTCATCGCCTGGGAGCTGACCGACGAGCACCCGGTGGTGGACCTGAAGCTGTTCAAGGGCCGCAACTTCTGGGCCGGCACCATGGCCGTCTCGGTGGCCTACGGGCTGTTCTTCGGCAACGTGGTGCTGCTGCCGCTGTGGCTGCAGCAGTTCATGGGCTACACCGCCACCGACGCCGGCATGGTGACCGCGCCGGTGGGACTGCTGGCCATCGTGCTCTCGCCCTTCGTGGGCCGCACCATCGCGAAGGTGGACGCGCGCCGCTACGTCACCTTCTCCTTCGGCGTGTTCGCCCTGGTGATGCTGATGCGCTCGCACTTCTCCACGCAGGCGGACTTCACCACCATCCTCATCCCCACCATCGTGCAGGGCGTGGCGGTGGCCTTCTTCTTCATTCCGCTGAACACGCTCACGCTCTCGGGCCTCACACCCGACCGCATCCCGGCGGCGGCGGGCCTGTCCAACTTCGTGCGCATCACCTTCGGCGCGGTGGGCACTTCGGTGGCCACCACGGTGTGGGAGAGCCGCGCCGCCCTGCACCACGCGCACCTGGCCGAGGCCATCAACCACGGCAGCCCGGCCGCGCAGGCGGCGCTGGCCGGCCTGGCCAACGGCGGCATGACGCAGCCGCAGGCCCTGGCCGCCATCGACCGGATGCTGCAGCAACAGGCCTTCACCATGGCCGCCAACGACATCTTCTGGCTGTCGTCCATGCTGTTCCTGGCGCTGATCCCGCTGGTGTGGCTGACGCGCGTGCCCCGGCGCGACGGCGCGCCCTCGGCGGCCGCGGCGGAAGCGGCGGCGGGCGCGCACTGAGCGCAGGCCAGGCGCCGGCGAGCGGGCTTGGCTCGCCCGCCGCTGGCTGCCATCATCCGCACCGGCTCTCCCCGCACGTTCCCCAACCGGCCCCGCGCCGCCAGGAGTGGACCCATGAGCGCAGCACACATCCGCCAATCCGTGGAACAGCTCGCGAAGCACTTCGCGGAGCGGCCGCAGGACGCGTTGTCCCAGGACAAACCGGCCGTGGCCACCCTCGAATCGGGCCTGCGCTGCAAGGCCGTGGGCCCCAAGGGGGAAACGCTGATCACCGACATGCCGGCGCCCATCGGCGGCGGCGGCAGCGCGCCCACGCCGGGCTGGTACCTGCGCGCCGCGCTGGCCAATTGCGACGCCACCATGATCGCCCTGCGCGCGGCCCAGCTCGGCATCGAGCTGAGCCAGCTGGAAGTGACCGTGGGCAGCCGCTCGGACAACCGCGGCCTGCTCGGCGCCGAGGGCGTGGCGGCCGGGCCGCTGGACGTGGTGCTCAGCGTGCGCATCGCCGCCCCGGGCGTGCCCGAGCCCACGCTGCGCGAGCTGGTGCACTGGGCCGAGGCCCACTCGCCGGTGGGCGATGCGCTGCGGCGCGCCCTGAACGTGAAGGCCGATATCCAGGTGGGCTGAGCGGCGCGCCTCAGCCGCGCTCGGCCCGGCGCCGGACCGCGTCCTCGTGCAGCGCTTCGTTCAACTGGTCCACCACCAGGGCCCAGGGGGCGTCGGCCTTGATCTGTTCGCTCAGGAACTGGCGCTGGGCCTCGTTCCAGTACGGGGCGTCGCACAGGGCCACGTCCGCCGCCAGCTGGTGGGCCTGGATGAAGCCCGCGATCTCCCGCTCGCCGGCATCGAGCCCCAGCTGCAGGAACAGGTTGGTCATACGGGGGGTGGTCTCGTCCATCGGCAATCTCCTGAGCGCTTGAATGGGGGGATTGTCGGACACCGCCGGGCCCCGGCCGTGTAGGCCAAGGCCGCGCCTTGTCGCCTCGCGTCAAGAGGCTGGCGCCCGAGGTCATCGCCGGCCAGGCCGCCGCGCCGCACACTGGGGCCCTCCAGACACACACCGAGATCGACATGCTTTCCCGCATCAACCTGGCCACGGCGCTGGACGCCCCGGCGGCGAGCGCCGCCACCCCGCTGCCCACCCGCTTTCTCGACACCGAAGGCGGGCGCCTGGCCTACGACGACACAGGTGGCGCGGGCCCCGTGGTGGTCTGCGTGCCCGGCATGGGCGACCTGCGCGGCGAATACCGCGCGCTGCGCCCCGCCCTGGTGGCGGCCGGCTGGCGCGTGCTCACCCTGGACGTGCGCGGCTTCGGCGATTCCTCCGCCTCGTGGTCCGAGCTGTCGGCCCGCGCCGTCGGCCGCGACGTGGTGCGGCTCATCGAGCACCTGCGCAGCGGGCCCGCCATCGTGCTGGGCAACTCCTTCGCGGCCGGCGCCGCACTGTGGGCCGCGCGCCAGGCACCGCAAGGGGTGGACGGCGTGGTGCTGCTCGGCCCCATCGTGCGCGATGCGCCGCCGAATCCGCTGATGCGGGCCGTGCTGCGCCTCGGCTTCGCCGGCCCCTGGCGCCTGGCCTTCTGGATGGCCTACTGGAACAGCCTGTTTCCGCTGCGCCGCCCGCCGGACCATGCCGAGGCCAGGGAGGCCCTGCGCCGCAACCTGCGCGAACCCGGCCGCATGGACGCGCTGCGCACCATGGTGGGCCTGTCCAAGGCCGACACCGAGGCCATGCTGCCCGACAGCCGCGTGCCGGCCCTGGTGGTGATGGGCACGCGCGACCCCGACTTCGCGGACGCCACGGCCGAGGCGCGCTGGCTGGCGCAGGGCATCGGCGCCGAGCTGATGCTCGTCGAGGGCGCGGGACACTACCCGCACCTGGAATGTCCCGGCCAGGTCGCCCCGCGCGTGCTGGACTTCTTGCGGGAGCGCCTGGCCGCGCGCGCCCGTTGAGCCATGCGAACGCCCTCAGTGCCGCCGCGGGCTTTCCCGCCGGGCCGCCGCCGGCGTCCTACCGGTCCAGCGCTTGAACGCCCGGTGGAACGGGCTGGGCTCGGCATAGCCCAGCAGGTAGGCCACCTCGCCCAGCGCCAGGCGGCGGTCGGCCAGGTAGCGCAAGGCAAGTTCATGCCGGACCCGGTCCACCAGTTCGGAAAACCGCGTGCCCTGCGCCTCGAGTTGCCGCTGCAGGCCGCGCTCGCTGGTGTGCAGGGCGCGGGCGATCTCGCCCAGGCTGGGCGGCCCGTTGGCGATGCGTTCGCCGATCAGCTGGCCCACCTGCGCCACCACGCCGCCGTCGATACCGCCGGGCGCGCGCTCGGCCAGCAGGCGATCGGCGTGCGCCGTGACGATGCGCGAGAGGCCCGGGTCTGCGTTGGGCAGCGGCCGGCGCAGCAGGGCGGCGTCGAAGACCAGCTTCGACACCGGTGCGCCGAACCGGGGCGTCACGCCGAACGCCTGCACGTAGGGCCGCGCATCGATCGGCGCCGCGTGCGCCACCTCCACCGCCAGCGCGGTCACGCGCTGGCCGAGCATTTGCGAGGCCACGACCGGCAGCGAGGCCAGGGTGAAGTCACTGGCCTGCCAGCCCGGCGCCTGGCCCGGCGCGGCAAAGCCGTGCTCCACCGCCACGCGCGTGCCCTCGTCGATCACACGAAAGCTCGCCAGGTCATGCACCAGGCGGTTGTAGCGCGCCAGGCGCTGCAGGGCGCTCAGCAGGTCCGGGGCGGTGCGTACGGCGTAGTCGAGCGCGTCGAAGGCGCCAGGGCGGATGCGCGTGGCCGCCCACAGACCGAAGCCGGCATCGCCCGCCAGTTCGGCCGCCGTGTCCCACAGCGCGTTTTCCTGTGCGAGCGCCATGCGCGCGTCCGCCTCGTCCAGCACCGCCGGATCGAAGCCCGTGCGCGCCAGCAGCACAGGCAGCTCCACCCCGCGCGCCTGCGCGGCGTCCAGAATGAACCCGCCGATGCGGGCCAGAACGGTGGGCGGGTGCGGTGGCGTGGGCATGGACCTCGCAGTGTCGGCCAATTTCCCCCATCCCCCCGGCGGGGCCGTCGGGCAAGTCGCCCCCTGTCTGTTCCCGGCCGACAAGCTCCGCCAGAATCCGCCCTGGCGCCTGAAGGAGTCAAGCCACCATGAAGATCGTCCGCGCAAAGGAGTACCGCGCCGAACGCGCCTGGGGCGCGCTCGACATTGCCTGCATGAACGGCATCACCACCCGCCTGCACTGGACGGACCAGCCCTACCGCTGGCACGTCAACGACGGGCAGGAGGTCTTCGCCGTGCTCGATGGCGTGGTGGAAATGCACTACCGCGCCGGCGGAGTCGAATCCATGGTGGTGCTGGAGACCGGCGACGTGTTCTTCGCCGACGTGGGCTGCGAGCACGTGGCGCATCCGCGCGGCGCCGCGCGCATCCTGGTGGTGGAACACGCCGGCTCGGTGTGAGCCCCCACAGCCGGCACACCGATTGCCCCCCATCCCCATGAACACCACCTCCCCGGACACCGGTTCCCGCCTGCCCAGCCTGGCCTTCTGGCTGCTGCTCACCCTGGCGGCGGGCGGCGTCGGCGCCATCGCCTCGGCCAGCGCGCCGGCCTTCTACCTCAGCCTGGACCGCCCCGCCTGGGCGCCACCGCCCTGGCTGTTCGGTCCGGTCTGGACGCTGCTCTACGTCTTGATGGGCCTGTCGGCCTGGCTGGTGTGGCGCGCACGCCGCCTCGACGCGGGCGCCACGCCCTATGTGCTGTTTTTCGCCCAGCTCGCCGCCAACGCGGCGTGGACCTGGCTCTTCTTCGCCTGGCGGCAAGGCCAGTGGGCCTTCATCGAGATCTTGCTCCTCGTCGCGCTCATCGTCGCCACCATGGCGGTTTTCGCGCGCATCCGGCCGCTGGCGGCCGTGCTGCTGGCGCCCTACCTGGCCTGGGTCTGTTTCGCCACCGCGCTCAGCTTCTCGGTCTGGCAGCGCAACCCGGGCCTGCTGTAGCGCGCGCGGCGCCGCGCTCAGCGCAGCGGAATCG
>NZ_MKSS01000017.1:17276-26290 GCF_001897365.1 Hydrogenophaga sp. 70-12 | reverse complement strand
AAGGACCTGCTGCTGCGCGAGGTGCACCACCGCGTGAAGAACAACCTGCAGGTGATCCACAGCCTGCTCGACCTGCAGGCCCTCAAGCTGGCCGACCACGAGGTGGTGGAGGTGCTGCGCGACAGCCAGAACCGCATCCGCTCGATGTCGCTGATCCACCAGACGCTGTACCAGTCGCGCAACTTCGCGCGCGTCGATTTCCAGCGTTTCCTCGACGAGCTGCTGCCCAGCCTGACCGAGTCCTACCGCTCGGTGGCGGGCCTGGTGTCCATCGCCATCGACGCGCACGAGGTCAAGCTGCCCATCAACGAGGCCATCCCCTGCGGCCTGGTCATCAACGAGCTGGTGAGCAACGCGCTCAAGCACGGCTTCACGCAGGGGCGCGGCGGGCAGATCACGGTGTCCGTGCAGCAGCATGGCGAGCGCACGATCGAGCTGTCCGTCAGCAACGACGGCCACGCCATCCCCGGCACGCTCGACCTCGAACAGACCACCACGCTGGGGCTGCAGCTCGTGCAGCTGCTCACGCGACAGCTCAACGGCAGCTTGGACATCCAGCGCGCGAACCCCACGCGGTTCACGCTGCGCTTCGACCTGGAGGGGGAGGCATGACCGCCGCAGCGAGTGCATCGAAGATCCTGATCGTGGAAGACGAAGGCATCGTCGCCTTCAACCTGCAGCAGCGGCTGCAGCACATGGGCTACCGCATCACCGGCCTGGCCGAATCGGGCGCCGAGGGCCTGGCGCTGGTCTCGCGCGAGCGGCCCGACCTGGTGCTCATGGACATCCACATCAAGGGCGAAATGGACGGCATCGAGCTGGCCCGCGCGCTCAACCGCGACTTCGACCTGCCCATCATCTACCTCACCGCGTACTCGGAAGACACCACGCTGGAGCGCGCGCGCCGCACGCGGCCCTACGGCTACCTCATCAAGCCCTTCTCCGAACGCGAGCTGCACGCCACCGTGCAGATGGCCCTGGAGCGCCACGCGATGCAGTCGGCGCTGAGCGAGAGCCAGGCGCTGCTGCGCCAGTCGCTGGACGCCGCGGCCATGGGGCTGATCGACTGCCTGCCCACGGCCGACCGCCTGCACCTGAGCGGGCCGCCGGCCGAACGGTTGGGACTGGACCCCGCCGGGGAGCACCCGCTGTCGGCCCTGTTGGCGCGGCTGGACGAGGCCGGGCGCGAGCGCCTGAGGGACGACTGGGCGCAGCCCGGGCCGCGGCGCCACACCCTGCGCGCGCGGACCATGGACGGCGGCCACCGCTGGCTGCAGCTCGACACCGTGGCCGACCCGGACGGCCGGGTGCGCGGCGTGGTGCAGGACGTCACGGAACGCGAACAGGCCCGCCTGGCGATGCAGCGCGTCAACGAAGAACTCGAAGACCGCGTGCTGGAGCGCACCGCCGAGCTGCGCCAGCACGTGCGCGAGCTCGAGGCCTTCAGCCACACCGCGGCGCACGACCTGCGCTCGCCCATCCGCGCCATCTCGGGCCTGGGGCAGATCCTGGCCGAAACCCACGGCGCCGCGCTGGGCGACGACGGCCGCCGCATGCTCGATCGCATGTCGCACGCGGCGCACCGCATGGGCGAGCTCATCGATGCGCTGCTGAGCCTGTCCAAGCTGTCGCGCGCGCCGCTGTACCGCGCCGAGGTGGACCTGGGCGCGCTGGCGCGCGAGGTGGAGCGCGCCCTGCGCGAGGCCGAACCCGCGCGCGAGATGCGCGTCGAGGTGGCCGACGGCCTGCGTGTGCAGGCCGACCACGCGCTGATCCGCAGCGTGATCGACAACCTCATGCGCAACGCCTGGAAGTTCACTCGCGAACGGGAGCAGGGCCTCATCGAGGTCGGCCGGCAGGACGAGGACGGGCGGGTGGTGTACTTCGTGCGCGACAACGGCTGCGGCTTCGACATGGTCCACGCCGACAAGCTCTTCGGTGCCTTCTTCCGCCTGCACGACGAGCAGCACTACGGCGGCTCGGGCCTGGGGCTGAGCATCGCCCAGCGCATCGTGCAGCGCCACGGCGGCGAGATCTGGGCCCAGGGCGAGGTAGGCCGGGGCGCCACGGTGTACTTCACGCTGGGCGGCTGAACCCTCACGGCGGGTGGGCCTCCAACCGCCCATGCACCGCCGAACCCTGCTCCTCTCCTTCCCCTGGCTGTGCGCCGCACTCGGCGCCACGGCAACGGCCCGCGCGGCGGACGCCGACCAGGGCAAGCCCGCCGGGTACGCCGTCTCCACCGAGCAGATACAGCAGGCGCTGGCGCAGCGCTTCCCGCTGCGTTACCCGGTGCCCGGCGTGCTGAACCTGGACCTGCAGACGCCCCGCCTGCGCCTGCTGCCCCAACGCAACCGTCTGCTCGCCGAGATGGCGGTGCAGGCCAGCGGCCCGGCCCTCCACCGCACGCACCAGGGCGGTTTCGACGTCGACTTCGCCCTGCGCTACGAGGCCAGCGACCGCACGCTGCGCGCGCAGCAGCTGCACCTGAGCCGCCTGCGCTTTCCCACGCTGCGGCCCGAGGTGGTGGACATGCTCAACGCCTACGCTCCCGCGCTGGCCGAGCAGTCGCTGCGCGACGTGGTGCTGCACCAGCTGCAGCCACAGGACCTGAAGGCCGTGGAGGCCATGGGCCTGCAGCCGGGCCCCATCACCGTGACCGAGACGGGCCTGGTGATCGGCCTGGTCCTCAAGCCACTGTGACGGCCCTCAGCCGCGCGGGTGGTGCTGCGCCACCACCGTCTTGAGCCGCTCGCGCGCCACATGGGTGTAGATGGTGGTGGTGGAGATGTCGGCGTGGCCCAGCAGCATCTGCACGGCGCGCAGGTCGGCGCCGTGGTTGAGCAGGTGGGTGGCGAAGGCGTGGCGCAGGGTGTGCGGCGACAGCGGCGCGGTGATGCCGGCCTCGCGCGCGTAGCGCTTGACCAGCTGCCAGAACATCACGCGCGTCATGGCCGAGCCGGCGCGCGCGCCGCGCGAGGTGACGAACAGGTCCTCGCTCGCCAGGCCGCCCAGGATCGCCGGCCGGCCTTCGGTGAGGTAGCGCTGCAGCCAGTCGCCCGCCACCTGGCCGAAGGGCACCAGCCGCTCCTTGTTGCCCTTGCCCGTGATGCGAAGCACCTGCTCGGCCAGCCCCAGGTGCCAGGTCTTGAGGGTGACCAGTTCGCTCACGCGCAACCCGCTGGCGTACATCAGCTCCAGCATGCTGCGGTCGCGCAGGCCCAGCGGGGTGCCGTCGTCCGGCGCGGCCAGCAGGGCCTCCACCTGGGCCTCGCTCAAGGTCTTGGGCACGCGCAGCGGCTGGCGCGCGGGCGCCAGCCGCAGGGTCGGGTCGGCGGTGATGAAACGCTCGCGCAGGGCCCAGCGGTAGTAGCGGCGAAACACCGTGAGGCGGCGGTTCGCCGTGGTGGCCCGCGTCTGCGCGTGGCGCTCGGCGAAATAGCCGTGGATGTCGGCTTCCAGCGCCTCGGGCAGGGCCTTGCCCTGGCCGCGCAGCCAGGCGTCGAAGAGCGCCAGGTCGCGGCGGTAGGCATCCAGGGTGTTGCGCGACAACCCCTCTTCGAGCCAGAGGCTGTCGATGAAGGCCGACAGCGTGGGGTGCTCGTCGGCCTTCTTGCTGGGGGCCATCCGCCGAATCAGTCGAGCCGCAGCTTCTGCTTGGCCACCACCTGCTTGTAGACCTCGAACTCGGCCTTGATCTGCGCCGCGAACTCGCTCGGCGAGTTGCCCACCACCAGCGAGCCGGTGTCCTCGATGCGCTTGCGCACCGCCGGATCCTTCAGCGCCTCGGCGGCGGCGGCGTGGATCTTGTTCACCACATCGGCCGGCAGGCCCTTGGGACCGATCAGGCCGTAGTAGGCCATGCGGTTCACCGGCTCCAGGCCCATTTCCTTGAAGGTGGGCACGTTGGGCAGGGCCGCCACGCGCTGCGGCGCCGCCACCGCCAGCGCGATCAGGCGCCCGCCCAGGATATGCGGCAGCGCCGAGGGCAGGTTGTCAAAAATGATCGGCACCTGGCCACCGATGGTGTCGTTGAGGGCCGGGCCCGCGCCGCGGTAGGGAATGTGCGTGATGAAGGTGCCCGTCAGGCTCTTGAACAGCTCGGTCTGCAGGTGGCCGATGCCGCCCGTGCCCGAGCTCGCGTAGCTGTACTTGCCGGGGTTCTTCTTCACCTCTTCGAGAAAGGCCTTGAAGTCCTTGGCCGGGAAGCTGGGGTGCACCGCGATCACGTTGGGCGTGGCCGCGATGTTCATGATGGGCGTGAAGTCGTTGAGCGTGTCGTACGGGATCTTGGGGTTGATCGCCGGGTTGGCCGCCGTGGTCGACACCGTGGCCACGCCGATGTAGTGGCCGTCGGGCGTGGCGCGCGCCAGTTCCTGCGCCCCCACCACGCCACCGCCGCCGGCGCGGTTGAGCACGATCACGTTCTGGCCCAGCGCCTTGCCCAGCGGTTCGGACATGACGCGGGCGATGATGTCGGTGGTGCCGCCGGGCGCGAACGGCACCTGCAGCGTGACGGGCTTGCTGGGAAAACCCTGGGACAGCACCGGGCCGGCGGCAAGAACCAGGCCCATGGCCAGGGCGGCCAGGTTGACGGAGCGACGTAGGACCATGCGATGGACTCCAAAGGGGGAAATGACGGCGACGCGGCACGCAAACAGCATGCCCACGGCGGGCGCCATTGTGGGCCACGGCCCCACGACAGGCATCCGTGGTGCTACGGCCTGGGGAAAACCCGGGGCCGCCTACGCGTTTCCCGCGAAGCGCGGGGGCCGAACCCTGGGTTAAGGTCGCCCATCCCTCATCCACCACAACATCAGGAGACATCGCATGCGTCTGATCCGCCACATCGGCCTGGGCATCAGCCTGGCCGCCGCACTCGCCGCCAGTGGCGCCGCCCTGGCGCAACAACAGTTCGTCAACGTGCTGACCGGCGGCCAGGCCGGGGTGTACTACCCGCTCGGCGTGGCGCTGGCGCAGGTGTATGGGCAGAGCATTCCGAACGCGCGCGCCACCGCGCAGGTGACCAAGGCGTCGGCCGAAAACCTCAACCTGCTGCAGGCCGGCCGCGGTGAACTGGCCTTCTCCCTGGCCGACGCGGTGTCCGACGCCTGGAACGGCAACGCCGAGGCTGGCTTCACGAAGAAGCTCGACAAGCTGCGTGGCCTCTCGGCCACCTACAACAACTACATCCAGATCGTGGCCAGCGCGGACTCGGGCATCAAGACCTTGGCCGACCTGAAGGGCAAGCGGGTGTCCGTGGGCGCCGCGCGCTCGGGCACCGAACTCAACGCCCGCGCCATCTTCAAGGCCGCGGGCCTGGGCTACCAGGACCTGGCCAAGGTGGAGTACCTGCCATTCGGCGAATCGGTCGAGCTCATCAAGAACCGCCAGCTCGACGCCACGCTGCAGTCCGCCGGCCTGGGGGTGGCCTCCATCCGCGACCTGGCCACGGCGGTGAAGATCGTGGTGGTGCCGATCCCCGCCGAGGTCGTTGCGAAGGTCGGCGATCCGGCCTATCAGCCGGCCACCATCCCGGCCAACACCTACGGCGGCCAGGCGGCCGATGTGCCCACGGCGGCGATCCCGAACTTCCTGGTCACGCATTCCGGTGTTTCCGACGAACTGGCCTACCAGATGGCCAAGCAGCTCTACGCCAACCTGGACAAGCTGCACGCCGCGCACAACGCGGCCAAGGCCATCAACCCCGCCAATGCCATCAAGGGCATGCCGGTTCCCCTGCACCCGGGCGCCGAGCGCTACTACAAGGAAGCGGGCCTCATCAAATAGGCCTTCTGCCTTGAACACACGGCCCCGCACGGGGCCGTTCTGCTTTCTTGCCCGTCCCGAGTCGAGGATTTCATGAGCGACGCGACACCCTCTGCCGACACCCCCACCCACGCGCCCTTGCGCGGCGCCATCTTCTGGGTGGCCATCGCCTTCTCGGCCTACCAGATCTGGATGGCCTCCTTTCATCCCCTGTCGAGCCAGGTGATTCGGGCCATCCACGTGGGCTTCGTCCTGCTGATGATCTTCGCCCTGTACCCGCCCTTCGGACAGCGCGAGGGGGCACTGGGCGCGCTCGGCCGAGCGCTGGGGTGGGTGCTGGGCGGGGTCGGCTTCCTGTTCGGGCTGTACCACTGGGTCTACGAAGCCGACCTGACCGCGCGCGCGGGCGAGCTGATCGCACCGGACTGGGTGGTCGGTGTGGTCACCATCGCACTGGTGTTCGAGGCCGCGCGACGGGTCATGGGCTGGGGCCTGCCGCTGATCTGCGCGATGTTTCTTGCCTACGCCCTGTTCGGCCAATACCTGCCCGGCGTGCTCGCCCACCGGGGCTATGGACTCGACCAGGTCGTTGGCCAACTCGGCTTCGGCACCGAGGGCATCTACGGCACGCCCACCTACGTGTCGTCCACCTACATCTTTCTGTTCATCCTGTTCGGCGCCTTCCTGGAACAGGCCGGCATGATCCGCCTGTTCAACGACTTCGCCATGGGCACCGTGGGCCACACCCGAGGCGGCCCGGCCAAGGTGTCGGTCATCTCCTCCGGACTGATGGGCACCATCAACGGTTCCGGCGTGGCCAACGTGGTCACCACGGGCCAGTTCACCATTCCGCTGATGAAACGGTTCGGCTACTCGCCGGCCTTCGCCGGCGGCGTGGAGGCCACCGCCAGCATGGGCGGGCAGATCATGCCGCCGGTGATGGGCGCGGTGGCCTTCATCATGGCCGAGACGATCAACGTGCCCTACGTGGACATCGTCAAGGCCGCCCTGATTCCCGCCATCCTCTACTTCGGTACCGCGTTCTGGATGGTGCATCTCGAAGCCGGCCGCAAGGGCCTGCTGGGACTGCCCAAAGACGAATGCCCCAATCCCTGGACCGCCGTCAAGGACCGCTGGTATCTCCTGCTGCCACTGGCCGGCCTGGTCGGCCTGCTGTTCTCCGGCTACACACCGCTGTTCTCGGGCACGGTGGGGCTGGGGCTCACGGTCATCCTGATCTTCGGCGCCGCCGTCATCAGCGGCGTCAAAGGCCATACGCTGCGCGTGCTGGCCTGGGTGCTGCTGGGCCTGGCCACGGCGGGCTTCTACCGCTTCGGGGTGGGCACCTTCTACGTGATCACGCTGCTGTTGATCGCCCTGACCTTTGCGCTTCGCCGCGGCGGCGATGCCCGCCAGCTGGCCGTGCAGAGCCTGGTGGATGGGGCGCGCCACGCGCTGCCGGTGGCCATCGCCTGCGCGCTCGTGGGCGTGATCATCGGGGTCATCAACCTCACGGGCGTGGCGGCCGAAATCGGTGGACGCGTGATCGCCATCGGGCACGACAACCTGTTCCTAGCCCTGCTGCTGACCATGCTCACCTGCCTCGTGCTGGGCATGGGCATTCCGACCATCCCCAACTACATCATCACCAGCTCGCTCGCCGCACCGGTGCTGCTGGAACTCGGCGTGCCGCTGATCGTCTCGCACATGTTCGTTTTCTACTTCGGCATCATGGCCGACCTCACGCCACCGGTGGCCCTGGCCTGCTTCGCGGCCGCGCCCATCGCGCGGGAGACGGGGCTGAAGATCAGCGTTCAGGCGATCCGCGTGGCCATCGCCGGGTTCATCATGCCCTTCATGGCGGTGTACTCCCCCGCGCTGATGCTGCAGAGCGACGACTGGGGCGCCGTGGCCTACGTCGTCCTCAAGGCGGTGCTGGCCATCGCCATGTGGGGGGCCGGCGCCATCGGCTTCCTGTTCGCGCCGCTGGCGTGGTGGGAACGCCTGTGGGCGGTGGTGGCTGCCTGCTTCCTGGTGGCCGCCCTGCCACTCACCGACGAGATCGGCCTGGCGGCGATCGTGCTCTTCGTCGCCTGGCACTGGTGGCGCACGCGCCGCCCGGCGATGGGCCGGGCCGGCGCGCGCTGAGGCGGGCGGCCAAGTGTCGGCGGGTCTGCTGGGGCTGTGCCTGGCGCTGGCCGCCGCCCCGCAACAAGTGGTCTTCGTGCCGGGCCGGCACTTCACCCTGGCGTGGACGCACAGCATCGAAAAGGTGCGCTGGGAAGAAGACTACGAGGTGAGCGGACCGCCCGCGCGCCTGTTGGCCAGCGCCGCGCGCATCAAGGGCTCCGCGGCGGGCATGGAACCGCCGCCCGACGCGCGGTTGCGCGACGGCTGGTACCACTACACGCCCACGGAGCGATCGCCCCGGCGGCTGCCGCTCACGCGCTCGGAGTTCACCGCCGACTTCGAGTTGTGCGTGAACGGCCGCTGCCAGCCCATGGGCCACTGGCTGCCCTCCGATGGCAACGTCACCGAAATGACGGCCTGCGAGCGGGCGGCGTCGCGCTGAGGCCACGTCGCGCCCTTACGATTCGCGCCGTGAACTTCGCCCAACTGCTCTTTCCCGATTTCTCGCTCATCCTGTGCGGCTACCTGGTGTGCCGCTTCACCAAACTCAACCGCCCGGTGTGGGAGCAGGTCGAGAGCCTGGTCTATTACTTCCTGTTCCCGGTGCTGCTGTTCCAGAGCATCGTCAAGAACCCGCTGGACCTGGGGGCCGCCTCCGCCCTGGTCGGCGCGGCCGTGTCGCTCGCGCTGTGCGCCATCGCCCTCACCTACTCGCTGCCGCACTGGCCCTGGCTGGGCCGGCGCATCGACGTGCGGCTGCACGCGGCCAGCGCGCAGGTGGGCTTTCGCTTCAATTCCTTCATCCTGCTCGCGCTGGCCGACCGGATCGCCGGCCCGCAGGCGCTGCTGATGGTGGCGGTGATCATCGGCTGCTGCGTGCCCATCTTCAACGTGGGGGCCGTCTGGCCCATGGCGCGCCACGCCAACAAGGGCTTCGGGCGCGAGCTGCTGCGCAACCCGCTGATCATCGCCACCGCCTCGGGCCTGCTCGCCAACCTGCTGGGCTTCTCGCTGCCCGACTGGCTCTCGCCCACGGTCAACCGCATCGGCCAGGCCTCGCTGGCGCTGGGTCTCATGGCGGCCGGCGCGGGCATGCAGTTCGGCAGCATGGCCTC
>NZ_MKSS01000017.1:0-17263 GCF_001897365.1 Hydrogenophaga sp. 70-12 | reverse complement strand
GCGGTGGCGGTGCTGGCCATCAAGCACCTGGCCATGCCGCTGATGGCCTTCGGCCTGGCCCGGCTGTTCCGGCTGGACGCCACGCAGACCGCCGTGCTGCTGACCTTTTCCGCCGTGCCCACGGCGTCGAGCTGCTACGTGCTGGCTGCGCGCATGGGCTACAACGGGCCCTACGTGGCGGGACTGGTGACGCTGTCCACGCTGCTGGGCATGCTGAGCCTGCCTTTCGCGCTGGGGGTGCTGGGCGGCCTTCGCTAGGGCTTCCCCCGGCTCGCGCCAGGGGCGCTGGGACGCCCGGTTGTCGACCGTCGGGCGGCGGCCCACAATCCCCGCATGAAACGCCGCCACCTCTGCCTCGCCGCCCCGCTGGCCCTGCTGGGCGCCCCCTTTGCCCGGGCGGGCGCCTGCCCCGCCCTGTTGAACCACCGCTTCCCCCGCCTGCAGGACGGCGCGCCGCAGGACCTGTGCCAGTACGCGGGCAAGGTGCTGCTGGTGGTCAATACCGCCAGCTACTGCGGCTTCACCAAACAATACGAAGGCCTGGAGGCGCTGTTCGCCAAGTACCGCGAGCAGGGGCTGGTGGTCCTGGGATTTCCGTCGAACGATTTCGCCCAGGAAACCGGCGATGCGAAGCAGATCGCTGAGCTGTGCTTCAACACCTACGGCGTGCGCTTCCCCATGTTCGACAAGAGCGTGGTCACGGGCGCGCAGGCCAACCCGCTGTACCTGCAGCTGCGCCAGGCCACCGGCGTGTCGCCGCGCTGGAACTTCCACAAGTACCTCGTCGGCCGCGACGGCCACGTGATCGATCAGTTCGCCAGCGCCACCGAGCCCATGGGCCACACCCTGACCCGGGCCGTGGAGGCGGCACTGGCGGCCAAGGGCTGAGCGCCGCCCGCCCAAAGAAAAAGCCACCGCGAGCGGTGGCTTTTTGCTTGCCGAGGGCTGAGGGGATCAGCGGATCACGGCGATGGTGGTGCGGTTGCCGCCCTTGTAGGTCATGAGCGTCAGGGCACCGTTCTTGATGTCGCCCTTCTCGTCGAACTCGATCTTGCCGGTCACGCCGTTGTAGTTCGTGGCCTTGAGCGCGGGCAGGTAGACCTTCGGGTCGGCCGAGCCGGCGGTGACCATGGCGTTGGCCATGACCTTGACGGCGTCGTACACGTACGGGGCGTACACCTGCACGTCGGCGTTGAACTTGGTCTTGAAGTCGGCGCGGAACTTGTCCATGCCGGCCTTCTGCTCGCCCTCGACACCACCGGCCTCGGCGCAGTAGACCTGCTCGTCGCTGATGCCGTCGCCGGCCAGCTTGGGCAGCTCGGAGGTGCAGATGCCGTCGCCGCCCATGAACTTGGCCTTGATGCCGAGCTGCTTCATCTGCTTGAGCATGGGGCCGGCCACGGCGTCCATGCCGCCGAAGAACACCACGTCCGGCTTCTTGGCCTTCAGGGTGGTCAGGATGGCGTTGAAGTCGGTCGCCTTGTCGTTGGTGAACTCGCGGCCCACCACGGTGCCGCCAGCGGCCTTCACGCCCTTCTCGAACTCGTCGGCCACGCCTTGGCCATAGGCCGTGCGGTCGTCGATCACGGCCACGTTCTTGGCCTTGAGGGTTTCGATGGCGTACTTGCCGAGCGTGCCGCCCAGGTGCACGTCGTCGGCCACCACGCGGAACGCGCCCGGGAAGCCCTGACGGGTGTACTTGGGGTTGGTCGCCGAGGGCGAAATCTGGGGGATGCCCGCGTCGTTGTAGAGCTGCGAGGCGGGGATGGTGGTGCCGGAGTTCAGGTGGCCGATGACGCCGTTGACCTTGGCGTCGACCAGCTTCTGCGCGGCGGCCGTGCCCTGCTTGGGATCGGCGGCGTCGTCTTCGGCCAGCAGCTCGAACTTGGCCTTGGCGCCACCGATGGTGAGGCCGGCGGCGTTCAGTTCCTCGATCGCCATGCGGGCGCCGTTCTCGTTGTCCTTACCCAGGTGAGCGATCGCGCCGCTGGTGGGGCCGACGTGACCGATCTTGACCACGACCTCCTGCGGTGCGGCCGGAGCGGGTGCCGCAGCGGGCGCCGCGGCGGGAGCGGGAGCAGCCTCTTCCTTCTTGCCACAGGCGGCGAGCGCGACGGCGGCGGCAAGCACTGCCAGTTTCATGTTCACTTGCATGGGATTTCCTTGATAAGGATGGATTGATTTGCGGAGGGAACTTTTTTTCTCCACCGCATAAAGATACTCCAAAACGATCCGGCTTTTGGCCGGGACAGCAGCCTAAAGCAGGGTTCGGAGAGCCGTTCGAGGGTTTTCCTGAAGCCCTCGCGCGGCCCGGGGCTCACTCGCTGGCGGCCTTCAGGTCGTGGCGCTGCGGCTCGATGCCGTCGGCCTGGTAGCGGCGCCAGCGCTGGCGCGCCGAGGCGCGGTCCTCGTCGTTCAGGCCCACGACCTCGATCACGCGCTCGAAGCGCGTGTAGTCGTCCGGCACGGCCTCGCCCAGGTTGACCAGCACCTGGGTGGGCGCGCGCTGGTCCGGCCGCTCGAGCAGGTGGATGGGCGAGTGGCGGCGCGTGGGCTCGGGGTCGGCCTGAACACAGTGGGGCACGAACTCGCCCTGGGCGAGCAGCCACAGCCCGCGGTCCAGGGCGTCGATCTGGTCGCCGGGCGCCAGCACGGTCACGCGCGCGCCCTTCAGGTAGGCCTTGCGCAGCAGGCGGCAGACGTAGGCGGCCTTGTCGGGCGCGTTGAAATGAAAGGCCACCTCGGCCACGGCGCGGCCCGGCTTCAGCGGCTGGCGGTGCGCGCCTTGGCCTTGGCTTTCGCCTGGCCGGCGGGGCGCGCGGCCTCGTTCAACAGGTACTGCAGCAGCAGCGGCACCGGGCGGCCGGTGGCGCCCTTGGCCGCGCCACCGCGCCAGGCCGTGCCGGCGATGTCCAGGTGCGCCCAGGGCAGTTCGGTGGCGAAGCGCTGCAGGAACTTGGCCGCCGTGATGGCGCCGCCCGCGCGACCGGCCACGTTGGCCACGTCGGCGAAGTTCGACTTCAGGCCCTCGGCGTAGTCGTCGTCCAGCGGCAGGCGCCAGCACAGGTCGCCCGACTGCTCGCCGGCCTCGGCCAGGGCCGCGGCCAGGTCGTCGCGCGCGCTGAACAGGCCGCTGCGCACCGCGCCCAGGGCGATGACACAGGCGCCCGTGAGCGTGGCGATGTCGACCACCGCGCGCGGCTTGAAGCGCGCGGCGTAGGTGAGCGCGTCGCACAGGATCAGCCGGCCCTCGGCGTCGGTGTTGAGGATCTCGATGGTCTGGCCGCTCATGCTCTTGACCACGTCACCGGGCTTGATGGCGCGCCCGTCGGGCATGTTCTCGCAGCTGGGGATGAGGCCCACCACGTTGATGGCCGGCTTGGCCTCGGCCAGGGCGGCGAAGGTGCCCAGCACGCTGGCCGCGCCGCCCATGTCGAACTTCATTTCGTCCATTTCGGCCGCCGGCTTCAGGCTGATGCCGCCGGTGTCGAAGGTGATGCCCTTGCCGACCAGCACCACGGGGGCGTCGGCCTTGGCCGCGCCCTGGTAGCGCAGCACGATGAAGCGCAGCGGCTCGGCCGAGCCCTGGGCCACCGCCATGAACGAGCCCATGCCCAGGGCCTCCACCTCGCGCGGGCCCAACACCTCGGCCTTGATGCCGGGCAGGCGGCCGAGCTGGCGCGCCGCGTCGGCCAGGCGGCTGGGCGTGGCGTGGTTCGCCGGGCGGTTGGCCCATTCCTTGGCGAACTCCACGCCCGCCACCACGGCCTTGCCGGCCTGGAAGCCCGAACGCACGGCGCCGGCGTCGTTCACGCCAAAGGTGACCTTGGCCAGGGCGCGCGGCTTGGCGCTCGGCTTGGTGGTGGTGTACACGTAGGAGGCGTCGGCGCAGGCCTGCACGGCGGCGCGCAGCCCATCGGCGTCGACCGCCACGAGAGAGAACACCACCGCCAGGCGGGTGACGCCCGGCGCCTTGAGCTGGGCCACGCCCGCGCCCACCGCCTTGCGCAGCGCGGCCGCGTCGGCCGTGCCGGCGCGCACCAGCAGCACGCGCGGCGCCTTGATGCCTTCGGGCCGGTAGCAGGCCAGGCTCTTGCTCACGCCGCCTTCCAGGTCGTCGTCCTTGAGCGCCCGGGCCACCAGCGCGTGCAGCGGCGACTGGCCCTTGGGCAGCGCATCGGGCACCAGCACCAGCAGCGCATCGGCGGGGAATTCGGCGGCCTGGGCCGGGCTCAGGGTCTTGAGGTCGAAGTTCATAATTCGGGTTCGTTCTGTAGCCAATCGATGTTATTCCATTCGTCCATCCGCAAGGAGCTGGCCCGCAGCTTCGGGGCCACCCTGGTGATCCTCTTCACCATCGTGCTCACCATGCTGCTCATCCGCACGCTGGGGGCGGCGTCCAAGGGCAGCGTCGATCCCCAGGAGATCATGCTGGTGCTGGGCTACACCGTCATCGGGCGCATGCCCACGGTGCTCACCCTGGCGCTGTTCATCTCCATCGTGTTCACGCTCTCGCGCATGTACCGCGACAGCGAAATGATCATCTGGTTCACCAGCGGGCGCTCGCTGGGGGGCTTTCTGGGGCCGCTCCTGCGCTTCGCCTGGCCGGTGCTGCTGGTGATCATGCTGATGGTGTTCTTCGTCTGGCCCTGGGCGAACCAGCAGGTGAACGACCTGCGCGACCGCTTCGAGCGGCGCGGCGACCTGGAGCGCGTGGAGCCCGGGCAGTTCCAGGAATCCTCCAGCGGCCGGCGCGTGTTCTTCATCGACAAGGACACGGCCGACGGCACCGAGGGCCGCAACATCTTCATCTCCAGCTCCGAGGCCAACGGCAGCGAAACCATCACCTCGGCGCGCTCGGGCCGCATCGAGTGGCTGGACGAGCGCCAGTTCCTGATGCTCAACAACGGGCAGCGGCTCGAAACGCGGCCCGATGGCAGCCTGCGCGTGAGCGACTTCGCCGAGTACGGCACGCAGATCGGCCAGGCGGGCGGCAACCTGGGGGCGGGCGTGGAGCTCAAGGCCCGCCCAAGCTGGGAACTCATCATGGACCCCAACCGCGCCAACCTGGCCGAGCTGGGCTGGCGCGTGGGCCTGGCGATCACGGCCTTCAACTTCGTGCTGATCGCCCTGGCCACCACCGTGGGCAACCCGCGCGCGGGCCGCAGCGGCAACCTGTTCTTCACGCTGTTCGCTTTCGTCTTCTATTACAACCTGCTCAACATCGGGCAGAACTGGGTGGCGCGCGGCGTGATCGATCTGCTGCCCTTCATGCTGGGCCTGCACGGCGGCGTGCTGCTGCTCACGCTGGTGTGGTTCTACAAGCGCCACCAGGGCCTGAGCCTGCGCGACCTGCTCACCGGCTGGCGCCGCCGGGAGGCCGACGCATGAAAACCATCCGCCGGCTGATCTATGGCGAGGTGTTCGCGGCCGTGTTCTTCGTGCTGCTGGCCTTCCTGTCGCTGTTCTTCTTCTTCGATTTCGTTGACGAATTGCCCGACATCGGCAAGGCCTCGGTGCTCGACCCGACGCGCGTCTACGGCCTGCCGGACGCCCTGCTCTACGTGGGCCTGCTCACGCCCAGCCGCATCTACGAGCTGCTGCCGATCGCGGTGCTGATCGGCTCGGTGTTCGTGCTTGCGCGCCTGGCCCAGGGTTCGGAATACACCATCCTGCGCACCAGCGGACTCGGGCCCTGGCGCGCCCTGCGCACCATGCTGGGGCTGGGGGCGGTGTTCGTGCTGCTGACCTTCGCCATCGGCGATTACCTGGCGCCGCTGGCCGACCGCGGCGCTCAGCTGCACAAGGCGCGCTTCCAGGGCGCCATCAGCCTGGGCCAGACCGGCGCCTGGCTGAAGGAGAAGCAGCCCTACAGCAACTTCTCGGTCAACGTGGGGTCGATGTCGCCGCAAGGCGATCTGGGCAATGTGCGCATCTTCGAGTTCAACAACCAGGGCTTCCTGGTGTCCACGCTGCACGCGCAGAGCGGGCGCATCGAGGCCGACGAGAGCTGGACGCTGCGCAAAGTGGAGCGGCGCGAGTTCGACGCCGCTGGCCAGCAGTCGGCCAAGGTGCAACGCAGCACGCTGGAGAGCTTTCGCTGGCCCACCAGCCTGAACGCCGAAATGGTGTCGGTGGCCCTGCTCAAGCCCGAGCGCATGCGCACGGCCGACCTGTTCGCCTACATCCGCCACCTGGAGGCCAACGGCCAGACCGCTCAGAGCCACGAGATCGAGTTCTGGCGCAAGGTGTTCTACCCGCTGTCCTGCCTCGTGATGGTGGTGCTGGCCCTGCCCTTCGCCTACCTGCACTTCCGCTCGGGCAGCATCACGGGCTACGTGTTCGGTGGCGTGATGATCGGCATCAGCTTCTTCCTGCTCAACAACGTGTTCGGCTACATCGGCAACCTCAACCAGTGGCAGCCCTGGCTGGCGGCGGCCTCGCCGGCGCTCATCTATTCGGTCTTCTCGCTGGGCGCCTTCGGGTGGCTGGTGCTCAAGCGCTGACCATGCTGGGCGTCATCGTCTTCGCCCATGGCTCGCGCGACCCGCAATGGCGCGCGCCGGTGGAGGCCGTGGCACGGCGCATCGCCGAGCGCGCGCCCGACACGCTGGCCGGCACCGCCTACCTGGAGCTCACGGAGCCCGATCTGCCCACGGCCGCGCGGGTTCTGGTGCGCGCCGGCGCCACGCGCCTGCGCGTGCTGCCGCTGTTTTTCGGCATGGGCCGGCACGCGCGCGAGGACCTGCCCCAGCTGGTGGAGGGTCTGCGGCGGGAGCACCCGTCCGTGCCCGTCGAGCTCATGCCCACCGCCGGCGAAGACCCGCGTTTGATCGATTTGCTGGCCACACAGGCCTTGAAGGAGGGTGCATGAACCTGCACCAGTTCAAGTTCGTGCAGGAGGCGGTGCGCCGCAACCTCAACCTCACCGAGGCCGCCAAGGCGCTGCACACCTCGCAGCCCGGCGTGTCCAAGGCCATCATCGAACTGGAGGACGAGCTCGGCATCGAGATCTTCGCCCGCCACGGCAAGCGCATCAAACGCGTCACCGAGCCGGGCCAGCAGGTGCTCAAGAGCATCGACATCATCCTGCGCGAGGTGAACAACCTCAAGCGCATCGGCGAGCAGTACTCGGCGCAGGACAGCGGCACCCTGTCCATCGCCACCACCCACACCCAGGCGCGCTACGTGCTGCCGGGGCCGGTGGCCGCGCTGCGCCAGGCCTACCCCAAGGTCGGCATCAGCCTGCACCAGGGCTCGCCCGACCAGGTGGCGCGCATGCTGATCGAAGAGGTGGCCGAGATCGGCATGGCCACCGAATCGCTGGTGAACTACCCCGAGCTCGTCACCCTGCCCGCCTACGAATGGCAGCACGTGCTGGTGTTCCCCTTCGACCACCCGATGCTCGCGCGCGAGCGCATTGGCCTGGAAGAGCTGGCGCAGTTGCCGCTCATCACCTACCACCCCAGCTTCACCGGGCGCACGCGCATCGACCAGGCCTTCGCGCTGCGCCACCTGCAGCCCAACATCGTGCTCGAGGCCATCGACTCGGACGTGATCAAGACCTACGTGAAGCTGGGCATGGGCGTGGGCATCGTGGCCGAGATGGCGGTCAAAGGCGAGAACCAGACGCCCGACCTGGTCTCGCGGCCCGCGGGCGCGCTGTTCGGCCACAACCTGGCCCGCGTGGCCTTCAAGCGCGGCACCTACCTGCGCCAGTTCGTGCTGCGCTTTGCCGAGCTGCTGTCCGAGCGCCTGTCGCGCGAGCTGATCCAGCGCGCCATGGCCGGCGAACCCGACGAATATGACATTTGACACCCCCGCGCCGGCCTGACGGCCGTCACCCCCTCAAGGGGGCAACACCAGCGGCCCAGCAAAGCCGGTTCCGCGGTGTTTCTCGATCCGCCACCGCAAGCGCCACGCTCTCATGACCTCGAACGCACCTCGCACCCCCGCTCTCACCTCCCGCCTGCCCCAGGTGGGCACCACCATCTTCACCGTGATGTCCACGCTGGCGGCCGAGCACGGCGCGGTCAACCTCGGCCAGGGTTTTCCCGACTTCGGCTGCGACCCGGCCCTGCTGGACGCGGTCGACGGGGCCATGCGCGCCGGCCACAACCAGTACCCGCCCATGACCGGCGTGCCCGCGCTGCGCCAGGCCATGGCCGACAAGGTGCAGGCGCTGTACGGCCGCCGCTACCACCCGGACACCGAGATCACCGTCACCGCCGGCGCCACGCAGGCCATCCTCACCGCCATCCTGGCCGTGGTGCACCCGGGCGACGATGTCATCGTTCTGGAGCCCTGCTACGACAGCTACGTGCCCAACATCGAGCTGGCGGGCGGGCGCGTGGTGCGCGTGCCGCTGGTGCCGGGCAGCTTCCGCCCCGACTTCGACGCCATCGCCGCGGCCATCACGCCGCGCACGCGCGCCCTGATCGTCAACACCCCGCACAACCCCAGCGGCATGTGCTGGACGGACGCCGAGATGCGCCGCCTGGACGAGCTGCTGGCGCCCACCGACATCGTGCTCATCAGCGACGAGGTCTACGAGCACATGGTGTTCGACGGCGTGCCGCACCACAGCGCCGCGCGCTACCCCGGCCTGGCGGCGCGCGCCTTCATCGTCAGCAGCTTCGGCAAGACCTACCACGTGACCGGCTGGAAGGTGGGCACCGTGCTGGCGCCCGCGCCGCTCACGGCCGAATTCCGCAAGGTGCACCAGTTCAACGTGTTCACGGTGAACACGCCCATGCAGCACGCGCTGGCCGCCTACATGGCCGACCCCGCGCCCTACCGCGATCTGCCGGCCTTCTACCAGCGCAAGCGCGACCTGTTCCGCCAGGGCCTGGCGAAGACGCGGTTCCGGCTGCTGCCGGGCGAAGGCACCTACTTCCAGTGCGTGGACATCTCCGCCCTGGCCGTGCCCGAGCGCGAACTGCCGGAGGCCGATTTCTGCCGCTGGCTCACGACCGAGATCGGCGTGGCGGCGATCCCGCTGTCGGCCTTCTATGGCGACGGCTTCGACCAGAAGGTGGTCCGCTTCTGCTTCGCCAAGAAGGACGAGACCCTGCTCGCCGCTCTGGAGCGCCTGCAGCGGCTGTGACCGATCCGGCGCCGGGCCGCCCCCGGCCGGATCGGCCCCCTGGGGGGCCGCCGTGGCGCGTGCAGACCGTGCTCAGCAACGGATGGGGTTGCGGCAGAAGCGCTCCAGCTCGCGCACCGTGCTGCGCCCCGCCACCGCCTGGCGCACGCCGGGCCCCATCTCCAGGCTCAGCTTCATTTCGTACTTCTTGAAAAACGCCTCGAACAGCTCGCCGCCGAGCGTGCCGGTGGCGGTGAGCTGATCGCTCCTGGCGTCGTGCTCCAGCAGCACCGCGCACAGCGGCTGCTCGGCCGGGCCGCGCAGCACCTGGGCGCCGCGCGCGGGGTCGTACTGGCTGTGGTCGGCGCAGCAGTGGATCAGGTCGTTGCCCTGGCTGGGCGTCTGCGGGTTGGCCGCCGGGCCTTTGCGGAAGCTGATGAAGCTCAGCTCCTTCGTGGGGTAGACCAACTGGTGCGCGCAGATGGCCGAAAAGGCCACCACGCTGCGCTTCGCCCCCACGCCGCCGGGCCATTCGTAGGCCTGCTTGTCCTGGGTCGCCAGCTTCGTGGGCGGCGCGGCCTTGCCCAGGTCGAGCAGGAAAACCGGCGTGGCCTCGAAGGGGTAATGGAACACGTAGTTGACCTGGGCGCGCAGCTGGCTGGCCTTGACCGGCTGGCCCTGCTCGTCCACCAGCAGGGTGCGCGCGTAGGCGCGCGGCCGGGCGTCGGCGGCCCAGGCGGTGCGGGCCAGAACGCCGCTCAGGGCGGCGGCGCCGACGGCGCACGATTCGACGAAATCACGGCGGTCCATGGGCGGTCTCCTCATGACCGCGCCAGTGAATCGCAGCAGGCCCCGCCCGTCAATTCGCGGCGGCCATGCCCGAGCGCCGCGTGGGTGAAACGCCGGAACCGGCGGCCCTCAGGCCTGCAGCTGGGCCCAGGCCTTGTCGAGCCGCTTCAGGCTCACCGGCTGCGGCGTGCGCAGTTCCTGGGCGAAGAAGCTCACGCGCAGCTCTTCCAGCAGCCAGCGCAGCTCCTGCAGGCGAGGGTCCTGCACGCCCTTGCGCTCGGCCACCAGGCGCCAGTAGCGCTGGTCCTGCGGCTTGAGCTCGGCCAGGCGCGCGGCGTCGCGCGCGGGGTCGCCGCGCTGCTTGTCCAGCCGCAGTTGCACGGCCTTCAGGTAACGCGGCAAATGCTGCAGCTGCGCGTGCGGCGTCTCGACCAGAAAACGCCGCCCCACCAGGCGCTGCAACTGCTGGGCGATGTCGGCGGCCACGTCGGCGGGCGGCTTGGCGTCTTTCAGCTTGCGCTGGGCGGCGGCGAATTCGGTGAGGATGGCGCCGGCCGAGCGCGCGATCTCGGCGGCGATGAGGTTGAGTCGCCCACGCCCGTCGGCCACGCGCTGCTCGAAGGCCTTGGCATCGGCCGGCAGCGGCTCCTGCAGGAAGGCGCGGTCCAGCGCCAGCTCCAGGAGCTGCTGGCGCAGCTCTTCCAGCGTGCCGCCGCCGCGCTCCTTGTCCACGCCCATGAAGGCCGCGCCCATGGCCTGCAGGCCGGGGATGTTTTTCTCCAGGTACTTCAGCGCGTCCTTGATCTGCAGCGCCACCAGGCGGCGCAGGCCCTCGCGGTGGCGCGCCTGCGCCAGTTCGGGCTCGTCGAAGACCTCGATGCGCACCGCGTCGCCGTCGTCCACCAGCGCCGGAAAGCCGATCAGGGTCTGGCCGCCGCGGCGGATCTCCAGCAGCTCGGGCAGCTCGCCGAAGTCCCAGCGGGTGTGGCGCTGGCTGGCGTCCACCGCAGGCGCGGCCGGCGGCGCTGCCTTGGCCACGCGCGTGGCCTGGCCCGCCAGGGCCGGCGATGGCGCGCCTGGCGAAGCACCCGCCGGCGCCGGCACGGCCGCCGGCACCTTGAGCGCCGCCAGGGCCTGGAAGGCACCGCGCGCCTGCGACCCCAGCTCGGCCTTGAGCGCGGCCAGGCTGCGCCCCTGGCCCAGCTGGCGGCCGTGCTCGTCCACCACGCGCAGGTGCATGAAGAGGTGCGCCGGCAGCTGGTCGGCCTTGAGGTCGTTGCGCACGATGTCGAGCTGGGTCGCCGCGCGCACCAGCTTGAGCACGGCGTCGAGGAAGTTGCCCTGGGCGAAGCCCTCGGGCGCGCACAAGGCCTCGGTGAAGCGCTCGGCCGTGGCCGGCAGCGGCACCAGGCGCGAGCGCGGGCGCTGGTGCAAGGTTTTGAGCAGGGCCAGTACCTTGTCCTTCAGCATGCCGGGCACCAGCCAGTCGATGCGCTCCTCGCTCACCTGGTTGAGCGCGTAGATGGGCACCGTGACCGAGAGGCCGTCGCGCGGATCGCCGGGCTCGTGCAGGTAGGCCGCGGCGCAGTCCACGCCGCCCAGGCGCACGGTGCGCGGGAAGGCCTGGGCCGTGATGCCGGCGGCCTCGTGGCGCATGAGGTCCTCGCGCGTGAGGAACAGCAACTTGGGGTTCTCGCGCGCGGCCTGGGCGTACCAGCGCTCGAAGGCGGCGCCGTTGCACAGCTCGGCCGGGACCTGTTCGTCGTACCAGGCGTAGATGACCTCGTCGTCCACCAGCACGTCCTGCCGGCGCGACTTGTGCTCCAGCTCCATCACCTGGCGCACCAGTTTCTGGTTGGCGGCCAGGAAGGGCAGCTTCGTGTCCCACTCGCCCTGCACCAGGGCCTCGCGGATGAAGATCTCGCGCGCGCCGGTCGGGTCGATGCGGCCGTAGTCGGCGCGGCGGTTGTGGTAGATCACCAGACCATAGAGCGTGGCGCGCTCCAGCGCCGACACGCGCGCGGCCTTCTTTTCCCAGTGCGGGTCCAGCAGCTGCTTCTTGAGCAGGTGCGCGCCCACGCGCTCCACCCAGGCGGGCTCGATGGCCGCGATGCCACGCCCGAACAGGCGCGTGGTCTCCACCAGTTCGGCGCAGACGATCCAGCGGCCGGGCTTCTTGCTGAGATGGGCGCCGGGGTGGCGGTGGAATTTGATGCCACGCGCGCCGAGGTACCAGTCCTCGGTTTCGCTCTTGACGCCCAGGTTGCCGAGCAGGCCGCTGAGCATGGCGCTGTGCAGCTGCTCGTAGCTGGCCGGCGTGGTGTTGGGCTTCCAACCCTGCTCGCCCACCACGGTGTGCAACTGGCTGTGGGTGTCGCGCCACTCGCGCACGCGGCGCACGTTGATGAAGTTCTCGCGCAGCAGGTTCTCGTATTGGCGGTGGCTGAGCTTGTGCGCCTGCCCGTGGCCGCCACGGCTGTCCTCCAGCCACTTCCAGAGCTTGAGCGTGCCGGTGAACTCGCTCTTCTCGTCGTCGAACTTGGCGTGCGCCTGGTCGGCCTGGGCCTGCTTGTCGATGGGCCGGTCGCGCACGTCCTGCACGCTGAGCGCGGCGGCGATGACCAGCACCTCGTCCAGCGCGTGGTGCTCGCGCGCGGCCAGGATCATGCGGCCCACGCGCGGGTCCAGCGGCAGCCGCGCGAGCGACTGGCCGGTGGGCGTGAGTTGGTTGTCGTCGTCCACCGCGCCGAGTTCGGCCAGCAGCTGATAGCCGTCGGCGATGGCGCGCCGCTGCGGGGCGTCGACGAAGGCGAAGTCTTCCACCGCGCCCAGGTGCAGGGCCTTCATGCGCAGGATGACGCCGGCCAGCGAGCTGCGCAGGATCTCGGGGTCGGTGAAGCGGGGGCGGTTGTTGAAGTCCGCCTCGTCGTAGAGGCGGATGCAGATGCCGTCGGCCACCCGTCCGCAGCGGCCCGCGCGCTGGTTGGCCGCGGCCTGGCTGATGGGCTCGATCTGCAGCTGCTCGACCTTCTGGCGAAAGCTGTAGCGCTTGACGCGCGCGGTGCCGGCGTCGATGACGTAGCGGATGCCCGGCACCGTGAGCGAGGTCTCCGCCACGTTGGTGGCCAGCACGATGCGGCGCTGGCCGTGCGGCTGGAAGATGCGGTCCTGCTCGGCCTGGCTCAGGCGCGCGAACAGCGGCAGCACCTCGGCATGGCGGTTCAGCGGCTGGTGGGCCAGGTGCTTGCGCAGGTGGTCGGCGGCCTCGCGGATCTCGCGCTCGCCCGGCAGGAAGATCAGGATGTCGCCGCCCTGGCCGCCGCGCCACAGCTCGTCCACGCCGTCGGCGATGGCGTCGTTCAGATCGAACTCGCGGCTTTCCTCGAAAGGCCGCCAGCGCACTTCGACGGGGTAGGTGCGACCCGAGACCATGAGCACCGGCGCCGGGCCCTTCGACGAGGAAAAGTACGCGGCGAAGCGGTCGGCGTCGATGGTGGCCGAGGTGACGATCACCTTCAGGTCGGGCCGGCGCGGCAGCAGCTGGCGCAGGTAGCCGAGCAGGAAGTCGATGTTGAGGCTGCGCTCGTGCGCCTCGTCGATGATGATCGTGTCGTAGGCGTTCAGGTCCGGGTCGGTCTGCGTCTCGGCGAGCAGGATGCCATCGGTCATCAGCTTGACCGAAGCCTCGCGCGAGAGCCGGTCCTGGAAACGCACCTTGTAGCCCACCACCTCGCCCAGCGGGGTCTTCAGTTCCTCGGCGATGCGCTTGGCCACCGAGCTGGCGGCGATGCGCCGCGGCTGGGTGTGGCCGATCAGGCGGCCGCGCTGGCCGGGCTTCGCATTCAGGCGGCCGCGCCCCATGGCCAGCGCGATCTTGGGCAGCTGCGTGGTCTTGCCCGAGCCGGTCTCGCCGCAGACGATGACCACCTGGTGCTCGCGCACCGCCGCCTCGATCTCGTGGCGGCGCGCCGACACGGGCAAGGCCTCGGGGAACTCCAGGTGCAGGGCGGGCGTGGGCAAAACGGGACTTCGGTGAAAATCGGCGAACCCGCGATTATCCGGTGCCCCCACGCCCCCTGCAGCCACCCCCGACCTGATGTCCAACGTCTTCAACTTCACCTTCGTCCCGTGGTTCCGCTCGGTCGCGCCGTACATCCACAAGCACCGAGGCAATACCCTGGTGGTGGGCATCGCGGGTGAGGCGATCGCGGCGGGCAAGCTGCAAAACCTGGCGCAGGACCTGGCACTGATCCAGAGCATGGGCGTGAAGATCGTGCTGGTGCACGGCTTCCGGCCGCAGGTGAACGAGCAGCTGCGCCTCAAGGGACACGAGGCGAAATACTCGCACGGCATGCGCATCACCGACGAGGTGGCGCTGGACTGCGCGCAGGAAGCCGCCGGCCAGCTGCGCTACGAGATCGAGGCCGCCTTCAGCCAGGGCCTGCCCAACACGCCCATGGCCGGCGCCACGGTGCGCATGATCTCGGGCAATTTCGTCACCGCTCGGCCCGTGGGCCTGATCGACGGCGTGGACTTCCTGCACTCGGGCCTGGTGCGCAAGATCGACACCGACGGCATCCAGCGCTCGCTGGACATGGGCGCCATGGTGCTGCTCTCGCCCTTCGGCTTCTCGCCCACCGGCGAAGCCTTCAACCTCACCATGGAGGACGTGGCCACCTCCGTGGCGGTGTCGCTGCAGGCGGACAAGCTGATCTTCCTCACCGAGATTCCCGGCATCCGCGTGGACGCGGCCAACCCAGACAGCGAGATCGACACCGAGCTGCCCCTGGCCGACGCCAAGCGCCTGCTCGCCAGCCTGCCCAAGCCCGAGCGGCCCACCGACACCGCCTTCTACCTGCAGCACTGCATCCGCGCCTGCGAAGGCGGCGTCGAGCGCAGCCACATCCTGCCCTTCGCGGTAGACGGCTCGCTGCTGCTGGAGATCTACACGCACGACGGCATCGGCACCATGGTGGTGGACGAGAAGCTGGAGAGCGTGCGCGAGGCCTCGATCGACGATGTCGCGGGCATCGTGGCGCTGATCGAGCCGTACGAGAAGGACGGCACCCTGGTCAAGCGCGACCGCCACGAGATCGAGCGCGACGCCGGGCTCTACACCATCATCGAGCACGACGGCGTGATCTTCGGCTGCGCCGCGCTCTACCCCTACCCCGAGGAACGCACTGGCGAGATGGCCGCGCTCACGGTATCGGGGCAGTCACAGAGCCAGGGCGACGGCGAGCGCCTGCTCAAGCGCATCGAGGCGCGCGCGCGCGCCCAGGGGCTGCAGAGCATCTTCGTGCTCACCACGCGCACCATGCACTGGTTCATCAAGCGCGGCTTCGTGCAGGTCGGCGCCGACTGGCTGCCCGAGGCGCGCAAGCGCAAATACAACTGGGACCGGCGCAGCCAGGTGCTGGTGAAAAAGCTGGCCTGAACGCCGCTCAGGCCGCCGCGCGGCGGCGCGCCAGCAGCATCCAAGCGGCCAGCCCCCCGAAGGCCACGAACCACAGGAAAGACCAGTTCGCGATCGTCAGACCGAGGAAGGTCCAGTCGACCTTGGCGCAGTCGCCGCTGCCGCGAAAGATCATGGGAATGGCGCGACCCAGCGGAAAGGCCTCGATCATCCCGAAGAAGTCGCGCCCGCAGGCCATGATCTCGGGCGGGTTCCACTGCAGCCAGCTCTGGCGCGCGGCGGTAAAGGCGCCGAAGGCCGCGAACAGGCCCATCAGCGACACACCGGAGGCGCGCGCCACCGGCGAACGCAGACAGGCCGCCACGCCCGCCAGCACCGCCACCAGGATCAGCGCGTAGCGCTGCACGATGCACATGGGGCAAGGCTCCAGCCCCACCACGTGCTGCAAATACATGCCGAAGGCCAGCAGGGCCACGCTGACCGCGGCGATGAGGGCGAGCACCCGTCGGGGACGCTGGCCGGGCAGCGCGAGCAAGCCGTTCATGCCGGCCTCAGCTCACGAAGGCGCGTTCGATGACGAACTCGCCCGGCGTGGTGGTGTTGCCTTCCTTGAAGCCCAGCTTCTCGCACAGGGCCTTGAGGTCGCGCAGCATTTCGGGGCTGCCGCAGATCATCACGCGGTCCTCGGCGGGGTTGAGCGGGGGCAGGCCCAGGTCCTTGGCGACCACCCCGTCGGCCAGCAGCTGCGGGATGCGGCCCTGGTGCATGAAGGGTTCGCGCGTGACCGTGGGGTAGTAGAGCAGTTTCTGTTTGACCATGTCGCCGAGGAATTCGTCCTGCTTGAGCTGCTCTGTGATGAGCTCGCGGTAGGCGAGTTCCTTGACCTGGCGCACGCCGTGGATCAGCACCACCTGTTCATAGCGCTCGTAGGTCTCGGGGTCGCGGATGATGCTCATGAACGGCGCCAGGCCGGTGCCCGTACCCAGCAGGTACAGGCGCTTGGCCGGCAGCAGGTAGTCGGTGAGCAGCGTGCCGGTGGGCTTGCGGCCCACGATGACGGTGTCGCCGGGCTGGATGTGCTGCAAGCGCGAGGTGAGCGGGCCGTCCTGCACCTTGATGCTGAGGAACTCCAGGTGCTCCGCCCAGTTCGGGCTGACGATGCTGTAGGCTCGCAGCAGGGGCTTGCCGTCCACCCGCAGGCCGATCATCGTGAAATGGCCGTTGGAGAAGCGCAGCGAGGTGTCGCGCGTGGTGGTGAAGCTGAAGAGCCGGTCCGTCCAGTGGTGAACGCTCAGCACGCGCTCTTCGTTGAATGCACTCATGATGAAAGATGATCCCGGGAGAAAGACGGGTCGTTATTGTAGAAAGTGGCGCTGTCGCGGCGGCGTGGCCCGACCCTGACGGGATTGAGGCCGATCAAAGATTGCTACAGTGCGGGCCTCGCGATGGCCCGTGACCGCTGGTCGCGCATCTTGCCGCAGCGGCGCGCGAAACCGAACGAATCGTTTATTCCATCCGATATAACTCCCTCGCATAAAGAGGGGCCCACGACAAGGATTCACCGATGGCACGAATGGTTCAATGCATCAAGCTCGGCAAGGAAGCCGAAGGCCTGGATTTCCCGCCCTACCCCGGCGAACTGGGCAAGAAGATTTTCGAGAACGTGAGCAAGGAGGCCTGGGCCGCCTGGCTCAAGCAGCAGACCATGCTGCTCAACGAGAACCGGCTCAACATGGCCGACGCCCGCGCCCGCCAGTACCTGGCGCGCCAGATGGAAAAGCACTTCTTCGGCGAAGGCGCCGACCAGGCCGCCGGCTACGTGCCGCCCAGCGCGTCCTGATGCCCGCCACCCCGGCACCTGCAGGCCCGCCGCGCGCGGGCCTCTTGCTTTGCGCATGCCAGCCCCTGACGAGACGCGCCGAGCGCTGGTGATCGGCGCCGGCCTGGCGGGCGCGGCGGTCACGGCCGCGCTG
>NZ_MKSS01000016.1:0-26945 GCF_001897365.1 Hydrogenophaga sp. 70-12 | reverse complement strand
GGAAGGCGCCGTCCACCGCGCGCTCGGGCGTGGGGATGTAGCTGTCCAGCGCCTCGGCCAGGCGCATGATGGCCTGCTCGCCCAGATCGCCCTTGTCGCCCTCGAGCGCCAGCTTGGCCGAGCCCTTGATGATGGGCGTGTCGTCGCCAGGGAAGTCGTACTTGCTCAGCAGCTCGCGCACTTCCATCTCCACCAGCTCGAGCAGCTCGGCGTCGTCGACCATGTCGCACTTGTTCAGGAAGACGATGATGTAGGGCACGCCCACCTGGCGCGCCAGCAGGATGTGCTCGCGCGTCTGGGGCATCGGGCCGTCCGCGGCCGAGCACACCAGAATGGCGCCGTCCATCTGGGCCGCACCCGTGATCATGTTCTTGACGTAGTCGGCGTGGCCCGGGCAGTCAACGTGCGCGTAGTGGCGATTGGCCGTCTCGTACTCGACGTGCGCGGTGTTGATCGTGATGCCGCGCGCCTTTTCTTCCGGAGCCGCGTCGATCTGGTCGTAGGCCTTGGCCGCGCCGCCGAACTTGCTCGCCAGCACCGTCGTGATCGCCGCCGTCAGCGTCGTCTTGCCGTGGTCCACGTGCCCGATCGTGCCAACGTTCACGTGCGGCTTGGTCCGCTCGAATTTTTCCTTAGCCATTTCTTCAGCTCCAAAAACGAAATTGCCGAAACACCCAATCAAGCAACTGGTGCCCATGGCGGGAATCGGACCCGCGACCTCTCCCTTACCAAGGGAGTGCTCTACCACTGAGCCACATGGGCCAAGGCGCCGGCGGCAAGGCCGTCGCCTGGAATACTTTCACCCACCACCGACAGGACATGGAGCGGGAGACGGGAATCGAACCCGCGTCATCAGCTTGGAAGGCTGGGGTTCTACCATTGAACTACTCCCGCCCGGGCTGGCATGCCACATCGGTCGCGCTTTGGTGGAGGAGGCTGGATTCGAACCAGCGTAGGCGTAAGCCAACAGATTTACAGTCTGCCCCCTTTAGCCACTCGGGCACCCCTCCGTAGCGCAGCCGACGATTATGCCATGGAAATATGGCCGCCGCCCAGTGACCCCGGATGGGACTTCACCACTGGATCGGCGCGGCGCCCTGGCTGGCCAGCCAGGCGTTGACGGCGCCGAAATGCCCGCACCCCAGAAAAGGCACCGGACCGCGCCGGGCCGACAAGGGTGACGGGTGGTTGGCCTGCAGCAGGTGGTGCCGGGCATCGATCAAGGCCGCTTTCTTCTGGGCGTGCCCTCCCCACAACAAGAAGGCCTTCGGGTCCATTGATGCCCCCACGTGGCGGATTATGGCGTCAGTGAGCACTTCCCAACCGCGACCAGCATGGCTGGCTGGAGCACCGTCCTCGACCGTTAGGCTGGTGTTGAGCAGCAGCACACCTTGCTCGGCCCAGCCGACCAGGGAGCCGTTCAGGGGCGGCGGCAGGCCCAGGTCGTGCTGGCGCTCCAGGAAGATATTGCGCAGGCTCGGCGGCCATTTCACGCCCGGGGCGACAGAAAAGGCCAGGCCCTCCGCCTGGCCCGGGCCGTGGTATGGGTCCTGCCCCAAGATCACCACGCGCACCGCATCGGGCGGGGTAAACGCGAGCGCGCGCAGCGGCTCAGGCGGGTAGATGGTGGCGCCGGCGGCCAGCCGCGCGCGCAGAAAGGCCGAGAGCGCCTCGCCGGCCGGCGAGGCGGCGAAGGCGTCCACCACGGGCGCCCAGCCGGGCGCGACCGGCCAGTGGGCGAAGTCGGCGTTGTGCAGCCTCATGCAAACAGCTCGGCCAGCGCCAGGCCCGGCTCCGGCGCCCGCATGAAGGCTTCGCCGACCAGGAAGGCGTTCACGCCCGCCGCGCGCATGGTCTGCACGTCGGCGCGCGAGAGGATGCCCGACTCGGTGATCAGCAGCTTATCGGCGGGCACCTCGGGCAACAGGCCGAGCGTGGTCTGCAGCGACACCTCGAAGGTCTTTAGGTTGCGGTTGTTGATGCCCAGCAGCGGCGTGCGGAGCTTGAGCGCGCGGTGCAGCTCCTCGCGGTCGTGCACTTCGACGAGCACGGCCATGTCCAGCCCCATCGCGATGGCCTCGAGCTCGGCCATGCGCGCGTCGTCCAGGCAGGCCGCGATGAGCAGGATGGCGTCGGCGCCCATGGCGCGCGCTTCGTAGACCTGGTACGGGTCGACCATGAAGTCCTTGCGCAGAACGGGCAGCGCGCAGCTCGCGCGCGCCTGCTTGAGGTAGTCGGCCGAGCCCTGGAAAAACTGGCGGTCGGTCAGCACCGACAGGCAGGCCGCGCCGATGGCGCCATCGCCTTCGGCGTAGCTCTGTGCGATGTCGGCCGGGATGAAGTCTTCGCGCAGCACGCCCTTGCTGGGGCTGGCTTTCTTGACCTCGGCGATCACCGCGGCCTGGCCGGCGGCGACCTTGGTGCGCAAGGCGCCGACGAAGTCGCGCGTGAGCACGCGGCTTTCGGCATCGGCGCGCATGGCCTCCAGCGGCCTTTTCTTCTTCGCGGCCGCCACCTCCTGGTGCTTGACCGCCACGATCTTGTCGAGGATGTCGCTCATGCCCGCCCCTTCACGCGGCCGCGAAGGCCTTGAGCTGCTCGAGCTTGGCCAGCGCCGCGCCCGAATCCAGCGTGCGCCGCGCCAGCGCGATGCCCGCCTCCACGTCCGCCACCACGTTGGCCGCGTACAGCGCCACGCCCGCATTGAGCACCACGATCTCGCTCGCGGCCTTGAAGGCCGGGTCGTCGCGGCGCTCGAGCACGCCCAGCAGCATGGCCCGCGAGGCCTCCGGCGTCTCCACGCGCAGCGCGCGGTTGCTGGCCATGGTCAGGCCGAAGTCCTCGGGATGGATCTCGTATTCCACGATCTCGCCGTTCTTGAGCTCGCCGACCATGGTGGCCGCGCCCAGAGACACCTCATCCATGCCGTCGCGGCCATAGACCACCACCGCGTGCTCGGCGCCCAGGCGCTGCAGCGCGCGCACCTGAATGCCTACGAGGTCGGGGTGGAACACGCCCATCAGGATGTTCGGCGCCGACGCCGGGTTGGTGAGCGGGCCCAGGATGTTGAAGATGGTCTTGATGCCAAGTTCGCGCCGCACCGGTCCGACGTTCTTCATCGCCGGGTGGTGGTTGGGCGCGAACATGAAGCCCACGCCCACCTGTTCGATGCAGCGCGCGATCTGCTCGGGCGTGAGGTTGATGTTGACGCCCAGGCTTTCCAGCACGTCGGCGCTGCCACTCTTGCTGGAGACGCTGCGCCCGCCGTGCTTGCTGACGCGCGCGCCGGCGGCGGCGGCCACGAACATGCTGCAGGTGGAGATGTTGAAGGTGTGCGAGCCGTCGCCGCCCGTGCCGACGATGTCGACCAGGTGGGTCTTGTCGGCCACGTGCACCTTGGTGGAGAACTCGCGCATCACCTGCGCGGCGGCGGTGATCTCGCCGATGGTTTCCTTCTTCACGCGCAGGCCGGTGATGAGCGCGGCCATCATCACCGGCGACATCTCGCCGCTCATGATGAGCCGCATGAGGTGCAGCATCTCGTCGTGGAAGATCTCGCGGTGCTCGATGGTGCGCTGCAGTGCCTCTTGCGGCGTGATGTGGTGGATGCGTTGCATGTGGCGTCTCCTCAGGCGCGGGAAGAAGGGTGGTCGGTGAAGGCCAGGCGCAGGCCGAAGCCGATGAACAGAGCGCCCGCGGCGCGGTCCATCCAGCCCATGGCGCGCTGCAGCGTGTGCAGGCGCCGCGCGGCCCAGGCGGCCAGCCAGGCGTAGCCCAGGTTGATGGGCAGGGAGTTGAGGTTGAACAGCACGCCCAGCAGCAGGAAGCTCAACGCCGGGTGCGCCGCGTCGGGCCGGATGAACTGCGGCACGAAGGCCAGGAAGAACAGCGCGACCTTGGGGTTGAGCACGTTGGTCAGGAAACCGCGGCGCCACACCGCCCACAGGTCGGTCTCGGGCGGCGGGCCATCGGCCAGGTTCAGGCGGCCGGAGCGCGAGAACAGCAGCTTCACGCCCATCCACAGCAGATAGGCCGCGCCGATCCACTTGACCACCGTGAAGGCCGTGGCCGAGGTGGCGAGCAGTGCGCTCAGGCCGGCGGCGGCCGCGAACACGTGAACGAAACAGCCGCCGACGATGCCCAGCGCGGCCACCATGCCGGCGCGCGCGCCGCCGCGCAGGCCGTGGCTCACGATGTAGAGCACGTCCGGCCCGGGCGTGAGGTTGAGCAGCCAGCCGGCCGCGACGAACAGGAGCAATTGCGGCAGGTCGGGCATGGCTTCGCTCCGGTTCAGTAAACCGCGGTGCCGCTCGGGCGCGGCGCCTGGCCCGAAGGGGCCTGGCCGAAGAAGCCGCGCACGGCGGCCAGCGCCCGCTCGATGCCCGCCGCGTCCACGCCCAGGTGGGTCACGAAGCGCAGGCCGATCAGGCCGGTGGCCAGCACGCCCTGGCGCTCCAGGTGGGCGAGCAGGTCGGGGCCGCGGCCGTTCGCGACGTCGACGAAGACGATGTTGGTCTGCGCCGAGCGCACCGTGAGGCCTTCGATGGCCGCCAGGCCCTGCGCCAGCCGCTGCGCGAGCGCGTGGTCGTCGGCGAGGCGGTTCACGTGGTGGTCCAGCGCGTGCGAAGCCGCCGCCGCGAGCAGGCCCGCCTGGCGCAGGCCACCGCCCACCATCTTGCGCCAGCGGCGCGCGCGCTCGATCAGCTCGCGCGGCCCGCACAGCGCCGAGCCCACGGGCGCGCCCAGGCCCTTGCTGAAGCACACCGAGACGCTATCGAAGCGGCCGGTGATGGCGCGCAGCGCCGCGACCACGTCGCCGCCCGGTCCGGCGTCGGCCACCGCCGCGTTGAACACGCGCGCGCCGTCGAGGTGCAGGGCCAGCCCGTGGTCGCGCGCCAGCTCGGCCATCTCGTCCAGATAGGCCGCCGGCATGGGGTGCCCGTTCCAGGTGTTCTCCAGGCACAGCAGCCGCGTGCGCGCGAAGTGCGGGTCGTCCGGCTTGATGGCGGCCCGCACGTCGGCCGGGTTCATGAGGCCTTGCGGGTCCTGCGCCAGCGGCTGCGGCTGGATGCTGCCCAGCACCGCCGCGCCGCCGCCCTCGTAGCGGTAGGTGTGCGCGTTCTGGCCCACGATGTACTCGTCGCCGCGGCCGCAGTGGGCCATCATCCCGCACAGGTTGCTCTGTGTGCCGCTGCTCATGAACAGCGCGGCCTCCTTGCCGGTGAGCGCGGCGATCTTCTCCTGCAGCGCGTTGACCGAGGGGTCGTCGCCGAACACGTCGTCGCCCAGGGGCGCGGCCATCATGGCCTCGCGCATGGCGGGCGTGGGCTGCGTGACGGTGTCGCTGCGGAGATCGACGGTGTTCATGGCGCTTGCTCCAGGAAGTTCTTGAGCATCGCGTGCCCATGCTCGGTGAGGATGCTCTCGGGGTGGAACTGCACGCCCTCGATCGCCAGCGTGCGGTGCTTCACGCCCATGATCTCGCCGTCGTCGGTCCAGGCCGTGACCTCGAGCTCGGCCGGGCAGTCCTCGCGGCGGATCGCCAGCGAGTGGTAGCGGTTGACGGTGAAGCGTTCGGGCAGGCCGGCGAACACGCCGCGCTGGGTGGTGCTGATCTCGCTGGTCTTGCCATGCATCAGTTCCTTGGCCCGCACGATGGTGCCGCCGAAGGCCGCGCCGATGCTCTGGTGTCCCAGGCACACGCCCAGGATGGGCAGGCGGCCCGCGAAGTGGCGGATGGCGGGCACCGAGATGCCGGCCTCGGCCGGCGAGCAGGGGCCGGGCGAGATCACCAGCCGGTCCATGCGACCGCCGTCGAGCCGCGCCTGCAGCTCATCGAGCGTGACCTCGTCGTTGCGCACCACCTCGACCTCGGCGCCCAGCTCGCCCAGGTACTGCACGATGTTGAAGGTGAAGGAGTCGTAGTTGTCCACCATCAGGACACGAAAGCCCCCACGCTCCCCCGCTGGGCGGGGGTCGCCGCCCCCCAAGGGGGCTTGAACGCCTTGGGACGGCCCGGCGTCGTTCATGATCGCGCTCATTCCAGCCCCTCCTCCACCAGTTCGGCGGCGCGCAGCAGCGCGCGCGCCTTGTGTTCGGTTTCTCTCCACTCCATCTCGGGCACCGAGTCGGCAACCACGCCGGCCGCGGCCTGCACGTACAGCACCTGGTCCTTGACGATGGCGGTGCGGATGGCGATGGCCACGTCCATGTCGCCGGCGTAGCTGAGGTAGCCGCAGGCGCCGCCGTAGATGCCGCGCTTGACCGGCTCCAGCTGATCGATGAGTTCCATGGCATGCACCTTGGGCGCGCCCGTGAGCGTGCCGGCCGGGAACGTGGCCTTGAGCACGTCCATGTTGGTCATGCCCTCGTTCAGGATGCCCTCGACGTTGCTCACGATGTGCATGACGTGGCTGTAGCGCTCCACCGCGAAGGCCTCGGTGACCTTGACGCTGCCGGTCTTGGCGATGCGACCGATGTCGTTGCGCGCCAGGTCGATCAGCATGACGTGTTCGGCGCGCTCCTTGGGATCGCTGACCAGTTCGGTTTCGGTGGCCTTGTCCTTCTCGGGCGTGGCGCCGCGCGGGCGCGTGCCGGCCAGGGGGCGGATGGTGATCTTCTGGCCGTCCTCGGTGTGCTCCTGGCGCACCAGGATCTCGGGGCTCGCCCCCACCACCTGGAAGTCACCGAAGTGGTAGTAGTACATGTAAGGCGAGGGATTGAGTGAGCGCAGCGCGCGGTAGAGCGACAGCGGCGACTCGGTGTATCGCTTCTGGATGCGCTGGCCCACCTGCACCTGCATGAAGTCGCCCGCCGCGATGAGGCCCTTGGCGCGCTCCACCGCCGCCAGGTAGTCGGCCTTGGCGAAGCCGCGCTCGGCCGGGTGGTGCTGGGTGGGCTTGACCTGCGGCGCGCTCACCGAGTACTTGAGCGCTTCCTTCAGTTCGCGCAGGCGCTTCTTGGCGCCGCTGTAGGCCTCGGGCTGGCCCGGGTCGGCGTAGACGATGAGGTAGAGCTTGCCCGAGAGGTTGTCGATGACCGCCAGTTCCTCGCACTGCAGCAGCAGGATGTCGGGGCAGCCCAGGGTGTCGGGCGGGCATCCGGCTTCCAGCTTCTTCTCGACGTAGCGCACCGCGTCGTAGCCGAAGTAGCCAGCCAGGCCGCCGCAAAAGCGCGGCAGGCCGGGGCGCAGCGCCACCTTGAAGCGCTGCTGGTAGGCGGCGATGAAGTCCAGCGGGTTGCCGTGCGCAGTCTCGACCACCTCGCCGTCGCGCACCACCTCGGTTTTGGCCGCAGCGCCGAAGCCGCTGGCGCGCAGCAGGGTGCGCGCGGGCAGGCCGATGAAGCTGTAGCGCCCGAAGCGCTCGCCGCCCACCACCGACTCGAGCAGGAAGCTGTGGCGGCCATCGCCACGGCCGTGGGCCAGCTTGAGGTAGAGGGAGAGCGGCGTTTCGAGGTCGGCAAAGGCCTCGAGCATCAGCGGGATGCGGTTGTAGCCCTGCTGGGCCAGGCTCTTGAATTCCAGTTCGGTGATCATGTTCGTTCCATCCGTCCGGGGCCGCCGCGAAGCGGTGGGGGGTGGCGGCCGGGGGGTTCCATCGGTCCGGCAGGCGGGCTGCCGGGAGGCGCTGCGGGGAGCGGCGGCGCTCAGGCGCCCGGCCGGTCCCCGCGGGGGGAGGGGTGCACGTTCAGGCTGGCTTGCGCCAGGGCCAGGCTCCCCCGCCGAAGAGGCGCGGCAGCGAGCCGTGGGTGAGCGTGCAGGGACGAAACATGGTGAGCGCACTATATCAAAGCCCCGCGACGGGCCCATAGAGCGTGCGGCGGATCACGCCGCCAAGCTTTCGTTCTAGAGCCTTACCCGCTGGACCGGGGCCGACGGCGCGGGGACAATTCCAAAAATCGAACGACCGTTCACTTTTTGGGATGCACCCGATGCGGACCCTTCCCTGGCGCGCGCTGGCCCTGGCCGGCGCCCTGTTCTGCAGCGGCTTCGCGGCCTGGGCCGCCACCGTCGACGTGGCCGGCGTGCCGCTGGAAGACCGCATCACCGTGGCCGGCAAGCCCCTGGTGCTCAATGGCGCGGGCGTGCGCTACAAGGCGGTGTTCCAGGTCTACACGGCGGGCCTGTACCTCACGGCCAAGGCCGACACGCCCGAAAGCGTGCTGGCCAGCATGGGCCCCAAGCGCATCGGCATCACCATGCTGCGCGACATCGACGCGGCCGAGCTGGGCAAGCTGTTCTCGCGCGGCATGGAGGACAACATGGACCGCGCGGCCTTCTCCAAGCTCATCCCCGGCGTGATGCGCATGAGCCAGATCTTCGCCACCCACAAGAAGCTCAACAAGGGCGACACCTTCACCGTGGACTGGGTGCCGGGCACGGGCGCGGTGCTGACCGTGCGCGGGCAGATCGAGGGCGAGCCCTTCAAGGAGCCGGAGTTCTTCGACGCGCTGCTGCGCATCTGGCTCGGCCCCAAGCCGGCCGACTGGCAACTCAAGGACGCGCTGTTGGGCAAAGCCCGCACCGGCAACCGCCCATAACGGGCTGAGCGCCGGCCATCCCCCGAAACGGCCTCGCCGCGCGACGGGCGGCGGCATCCTGGGTACGGTACGGGGTTTCCTTCGTTCCACCCCGTCACCGAGACCCATGCGCCGCCGTCACGTCCTCCAAGCCGCCGCCATTGGCGCCGTCCCGCTGATCGCGCGGGCCCAGGAATCCAGCGACCTGGTCGTCGCCCACATCGGCCCGTTCACCGTGCTGCCGGCGCCGGACGCCAAGGAGCTGCACGAAGGGGCCTCGGCCGCCTTCAACGACCTCAACGGCAAGGGCGGCATCGCCGGCCGCAAGGTGGAGCTGCTGCGGCTGGACGACACCTACACCTTCGACGGCTTCAAGGCCCGCCTGGCCGAGGCCATGCCGCGCAAGCCCCTGGCCTTGCTGACGCCCCTGGGCTCGGCCACGCTCAAGCAGATGCTGGACAGCAAGCTGCTGGACAGCACGGACCTCGTGGTCATCAACGCCGTGCCCGGCGCCGCCGTGCTGCGCGACCCCGGCCACCCCAAGCTGTTCCACATCCGCGCCGGCGACGACCAGCAGATCCGCAAGATCGTGTCGCATGCGCGCGCGCTGAACGTGCAGTCCATGGGCGTGCTGTACCAGAACATCCCGATCGGCTCGTCCGGCCTGGCCTCGGCCAAGGCGGCCGCGCAGGGCACGGGGCTGGAGATCATCGGCGCCGAGTCGGGCACGGAGCTGGCCGACATCACCAAGGCCGCGCAGGCCATCGCCTCGCGCAACCCGCATTCGGCCATGGTCATCGGCTCGCCCAAGTTCATGGGCCAGAGCATCGCCGCGCTGCGCGCGGCGGGCGTCTCGCAGCAGCTGTTCTCGCTGTCCTACCTGCCGGCACCGGCGCTCAAGGCCCTGGCCGGCGCGGGCGCGCGCGGCGTGGGCATCGCCCAGACCTTCCCCAACCCGAACGGCGTGACCTCGCCGCTGCAGCGCGCCTTCCGCGCGGCGATGCAGCGCTCGCACCCCGAGGTGAAGACCTACACCCCGTTCCACCTCGAAGGTTATGTGACGGCCCAGGTCTTCTCCGAGGCCGCGCGCCGCGCCCGCCCGCTCACCCCCACCGGCCTGGCCGAGGCCCTGCGCCGCATGGGCGAACTCGACCTCGGCGGCTTCCGCGTGGATTTCAGCAAGGGCAACGAGGGCAGCCAGTGGGTCGACATCGGCGTGGCCACCGCCGAGGGCCGGCTGCTCTACTGATCTAGGGCAGCAGGTGCGCCGGCAGCTCGTCGAGCCGGTCGAGGTAGGCGTCGGCGTCCACGTCGCGCACCGGCTCGCCGTGGTTGTAGCCGTAGCTCACCAGCACCACCGGGCAGCCCGCCGCACGCGCGGCCAGGGCGTCGTTCTGCGAATCGCCCACCATCAGCGTGCGCGCGGGCGCCACCGCCAGCGCACGGCAGGTTTCGATCAAGGGCAGCGGGTCGGGCTTGCTGCGCGCAAAGCTGTCGCCGCCGAAGACCTGCGCGAAGAACGGCGCCAGGCCCTTGGCGTGCAGCAGATCGCGCGCGAAGGCCAGCGGCTTGTTGGTGACGCAGGCCAGCGCCAGGCCGCGCCCGCGCAGGGCCTGCAGGCCCTCCACCACGCCGGGGTAGACGGTGCTGTGCGCGCCGTTGGCGACGGCGTAGTGCCGCTGGTAGCTGGCCCAGGCCTCGTCCAGCCGCGCCTGCGCGCCGGCCTCGTCCAGCCCACCGTGCCGCAGCGCGGCGCGGATCAGGTGCATCGAGCCCTTGCCCACCATGCGCTGAATGTCGGCGCGGGCCACGGCCGGGCGGCCGAGCTCGCGCAGGGTGGCGTTGAGCGCGGCGTCGAAGTCGCCGAGGGTGTCGACCATCGTGCCGTCGAGGTCGACGATCAGTGCCCCCACGCTCCACCGCTGCGCGGATGGCTGCCCCTCGGGGGGGCCGGCTGGGCTGGGGAGCGGCCCGGCGCCCGGCCGCGCGCGGATACCGCGCATCACGCCAGCGCGGCCCGCATCTGCTCGATCACGGCCCGGTAGTCGGGCTTGCCGAAGATCGCGCTGCCGGCCACGAAGGTGTCGGCGCCGGCGTCGGCCACGCGCCGGATGTTGTCGGGCTTGATGCCGCCGTCCACCTCCAGGCGGATGTCCTTGCCGCTGGCCTCGATGCGCCGGCGCGCGTCCTCGACCTTGCGCAGTGCCGAGTCGATGAAGCCCTGGCCGCCGAAACCGGGGTTGACGCTCATGATCAGGATCAGGTCGATGTCGTCGATCAGCCAGTCCAGCACGTCCAGCGAGGCCGCGGGGTTGAAGGTGAGCCCGGCCTTGACGCCGCGCGCCTTGATGGCCTGCACGCTGCGGTGGGCGTGGATGCTCGCATCGGGGTGGAAGCTGATGAGGTCGGCGCCGGCGTCGGCGAAGGCCTGGGCCAGCGCGTCCACCGGCTGCACCATCAGGTGCACGTCGATGGGCACCGGTGTGCCGTCGGGCGTCTTCGCGTGCGGCTTGAGGGCCTGGCACACCATGGGCCCGAAGGTGAGGTTGGGCACGTAGTGGTTGTCCATCACGTCGAAGTGGATCCAGTCGGCGCCAGCGGCGACCACCTGGCGCACCTCCTCGCCCAGGCGGGCGAAGTCGGCGGAGAGGATGGAGGGGGCGATGCGGTACGTGGTCATGGCGGGCGTTGGGCGGCGGAATCGGAACCCGTCATTGTCTCAGGCCTCCCGCCGGGCCGCCTCCCAGGGAGGCCTGCGCCCCCATGGGGGGCAGCGACGACACGAAGTGCGCAGCGTGGGGGCTCTGCCCCGGCGGCGCGCGCGGCCCACAGGTAACATGCCGCCCATGCCCAAGTACCTCTTCACCTGCGAGGCCGAGCCTCAGTACCTGAGCGAGCAGTCCGCGCCCGAGGAAGAGCTCTACGCCTTCGCGTACACCATCACCATCACCAACCACGGCGAGGCGCCCGCGCAGCTCATCTCGCGGCACTGGATCATCGAGGACGCGCACGGCCACACCGAAGAGGTGAAGGGCCTGGGCGTGGTGGGGCACCAGCCGCTGCTGCGCCCGGGCGAGTCCTTCCAGTACACCAGCGGCACCCGCCTGCGCACGCCCACCGGCGCCATGCGCGGCAGCTTCTTCTGCGTGGCCGAGGACGGCGAGCGCTTCGAGGCCGCGGTGCCCGAGTTCGAACTGCGCGCGGGCGGCGCCGGTGGCGCGCAGGCCACGCGCGTGCTGCACTGAAGCCCCCCACGCCCCCGGCCCGCATGGACCTGCAACAGCTCCTCGACACGATGGCGCCCGAGGCGCCGCTGGCGCAGCGCCACCTCTGGCTGGCCGACGCGCTGGCCTGGGTGCGTGGCGACGCCATCGACGTGGCCGCCGCCCTCTCGCGCGTGCGCCTGTTCGTCGGCGCGCTGGAGGCCGACCCGGCGCTGCGCGAGCGCTGGCACGCCTGGCTGCGCGCCTTCGTGGCCGGCGTCGACATCACCCCGCTGCTGGCCGACTTCGGCTTCGCGCCGCGCACCGCCTTCCTGAGCGAACTCGGCCACCGCCTGCGCCGCAAGCTGCTGCCCGGCACGCCCGAGACGCGCGACCTGGCCGAGCTGTTCTCGCTGCTGCTGCCCTCGCCCTTCGACGTGCGCTGGATCAAGGCGCTGGACACGGCCACGCTGGAGCGGCTGGCCGCGCTCACGCCCGAGCGCGGCACCGATGTGTGGAATCAGTCGCTGCTGGACGCGCTGACCTTCTGCACCAGCCAGGTCAGCGCCACCGGCTTCGCCTCCGAGATCCGCATCCGCATGTCGGCCGAGGCGCAGGCCGAGCGCCCCTTCCACGAACTGCCCGGCGTGTTCGAGGCGCTGCGCCGCGAGTTGCGCGTGCACGGCCCGCGCAGCGCCGAGGCCGAGCAGGCCGCCGAGCGCCTGCGCGGCCAGCTCGACGCCTGCCGGCACGCGGCCTACACCGTCTACCAGCACCTGGAAGAGCACGGCGTATCGGTGGGCATCGTGTTCCGCCTGCGCCAGCTGCGCGAGCGCATCGTGCGCATCAAGCAGCTGCTGGACTGCCTGCTGGCCGCCCAGCCCGGCCGCGCCAACGCCGCCCTGCTGGCCGACCTGGTGCAGGTCGGCATCGAGAACCGCAGCGTGCGCGCCCTCATCGCCGCCAGCTCGCACCTCACGGCCGCCAAGGTGGCCGAGCGCAGCGCCGAAAGTGGCGAGCACTACATCACCCGCAACGCCGCCGAGTACAAGGAAATGCTGGGCAAGGCCGCGGGCGGCGGCTTCGTGCTGGGCTTCACCACCTGGATCAAGTTCGCGCTCTACGGCGTGGGGCTGTCGGCCTTCTGGGGCGGCTTCGCGGCCGGCTTCAACTACGCGGCCTGCTTCGTGCTGATCATGCTGCTGCAATGGACGGTGGCGACCAAGCAGCCCGCCGTGACCGCGCCGGCCATGGTGGCCAAGCTGCGCGACATCAAGGCCACGGGCGCGGTGCGCCGCTTCGTCGACGAGGTGGCCAACCTGTTCCGCTCGCAGATCGCGGCCATCCTGGGCAACGTCGGCATGGTGGTGCCCACGGTGCTGCTGATCAGCTCGCTGCTGTGGTTCCTGGGCGGCGAGGCCATGATCGACGCCGACAAGGCCCGCCACGTGCTGCACGAGCTGCGCCTGCTCGGCCCCACCGCGCTGTTCGCCGCCTTCACCGGCGTGCTGCTGTTCGCCAGCAGCATCATCGCGGGCTGGGTGGAGAACTGGTTCGTCTTCCACAAGCTGGACTCCGCCATCGCCCACAACCCGCGCTTCACGCGTGTGCTGGGCCGCACGCGCGCCGCGCGCTGGGCCGGCTTCGCGCGCGCCAACGTTTCGGGCCTGGCGGCCAACGTGTCGCTGGGCTTCATGCTGGGCCTGGTGCCGGTGTTCGCGCAGTTCTTCGGCCTGGGCCTGGACGTGCGCCACGTCACCCTCTCGGCCGGCCAACTGGCGGCCGCCGGCTTCTCGCTGGGCCTGGAGGTGCTGCGCGAACCGGCCTTCTGGTGGGCCGTGGCGGGCGTGCTGGTGGTCGGCCCGCTCAACCTCACGGTGAGCTTCTACCTGGCCTTCCGCCTGGCGCTGCGCGCGCAGGCCATCAGCACCGGCAACCGCCAGCTGATCCGCCAAGCCATGCGCCGGCGCCTGCGCTCCGCGCCGCTGAGCTTCCTGCTGCCGCCGCGCGAGCGCCCGGGCCCGGACGACGAAGCCGCCGAGCCTTCCGCGCATGGGTGAGTTCGAGCTGATCGCGCGCCACTTCGCGCGCGCCGCGCCGGCCGGCGGCCCCGTGGTGCTGGGCGTGGGCGACGACTGCGCCCTGCTGCAGCCCACGCCCGGCCACCAGCTCGCCGTCAGCACCGACATGCTGGTCGAAGGCCGCCACTTCTTCGCCGGCGCCGAGCCCGAGGCCCTGGGCCACAAGGCGCTGGCGGTCAACCTGTCGGACCTGGCCGCCATGGGCGCGCGCCCACTGGGCTTCACGCTGGCGCTGGCCCTGCCGGCGGCCGACGAGGCCTGGCTCGCGCCCTTCGCGCGCGGCCTGTTCGCGCTGGCCGACGCGCACCACTGCCCGCTGGTGGGCGGCGACACCACGCGCGGCCCGCTCACGCTCAGCCTCACCGTGTTCGGCGAGGTGCGGCCCGGGCGCGCGCTGCGCCGCGACGCCGCGCGGGCGGGCGACGAGCTCTGGCTCAGCGGGCGCACCGGCGAGGCCCGCCTGGCCCTGGCCCTGCGGCGCGGCGAGACCTGGGCGCGCGGCGAGCTGGCCGCGGTGCAGGACCGCATGGACCGCCCCACGCCGCGCCTGGCGCTGGGCCAGGCCCTGGCCGCCACCGAGGGCGTGCGCGCCGCGCTGGACCTCAGCGACGGCCTGCTCGGCGACCTCGACCACATCCTGCAGGCCAGCGGCCTGGGCGCGGAGATCGATGCTGCCGCGCTGCCAGTGGCACCGGCCTTGCGCGATCTGGATGAGGCGCACCGCCTGGACTGCCTGCTCGCCGGCGGCGACGATTACGAGCTGCTGTTCACCGCCGACCCTTCGGCCCACGCGGCCGTGCTGGCGGCAGGCGCCGGTGCCGGCGTGGCGGTCACGCGCATCGGGCGCCTGCGGGCAGCGCCGGGGTGGCGGGTGCTCGATGCGCAGGGCCGCGACCTGGCCATCCGCGCGCGCGGCTTCGACCATTTCGCCGACGCCTGAGCGCCGGCGCCGGCGTGGGGTCTGTCACGCCCGCGTCAGACAGTGTCGAATCGGCCCAACAGCGCGCCCCCGCGGCCCGCGCAAACGCGCCGATGTCGCCTACGATCCGCCCGCCGCGCGACCGCCCCGACCGAAAGCCGTTCAGAGCCATTCACCGGTCCGCGCCAGGAGGAGACACCCGTGCCCGCCAGCACCCGGCGCCCCCGCGCCCTGCCGACCCTTGCCGCCGGCCTCGTATGCACCGGCTGCGCCAGCGTCCTCACTGAGCCCGTCTCCCCCTTGCGCGTGGAGACGGCGCGACGCGCACGCTGCCCCTCTCCCGTTGTTCCCCAACCCCAAGGCCTTGCCATGACATTCACCCTGCCTCGCCTGTCGTCCCTCGTGCTCGTGCTGCTGGCGGCCCTGCTGTACGGCTGCGCCATCCAGGCCCCCGCCTACTCACCCAGCGCCGACGCCGTCGAGCGGGCGCGCAACAGCGGCATCCAGCCGGCCACGGTGGGCAGCTTCACCATCAAGCCCGGCGCCACCGGTGCCGAGAGCATCAGCCTGCGCGGCAACACGATGGCCTCGCCCGTGGGCGGCAACTACGCCGCCTACCTCGCCGAGGCCCTGCGGACCGAGTTGCGGCTCGCGGGAAAGCTTGACCCCCAGTCCCGGCTTGAAATCAGCGGTCGGCTGCTGGGCAACGACATCGCGGCCGGCGGCTTTTCGACCAACAGCGGCTACATCGAAGCCAGCTTCGTCGTGAAGCACGCGGGGCAGACGCGCTACGAGGCCGTCAAGCGCGCCGACGCGAGCTGGGACTCGTCCTTCGTCGGCGCCATCGCCATCCCACGCGCGCAACAGCAATACCCGGTGCTGGTGCAGCAACTGATCGGCACGCTGTGGGCCGATCCCCTGTTCGTTGCGGCCCTGAAGTAAAGGACTTTCGACCATGCGATCCCGTCTGCTGGCCCTTGCCACCCTCGCCCTTGCGCTCGTGCTCGGGGGCTGCGCCCACCCCATCCAGCTCGTGCCCGAGCCCACCCAGCTCGTCGGACAAGGGGGTGCGAACAAGATCGACCGCCCCGTGGTCCTCATGGTCACGGACGCACAGCTGTCGCAGGAGGTGGTCTCGCCGGGCGGCGGCGGCGACAAGGTCAGCTACAAGCCCTACAAGGACCTGCAGACCGGCATGTACATCGTGCTGGGCGAGGTGTTCACCACCACCCGCCTGGCCAACGGCCCTCAGGATCCGCGCATCGGCACCGACCCCGCCACCATCGTCGTCACGCCGACCATCACCACAACCTCCTACTCGCCGAGCCTGTTCACCTGGCCGCCGACGATCTTCACGATCTCGCTCGAATTCGCGTTCCGCGACACCAGCGGCGCGCGCACCCTGACCACCGTTCGTGTGCAGGGTGAAGGCCGCGCGGAGTTCGACGAATTCAAAAGCGATTTCTCGCTGTCGTCCAAACGCGCCGCCCAGGACGTGCTCGCGCGCATGATCAAAGCCATTCAGGAGCAGGGCGACGCGCTGCGCCGCTGGAGCACGGCCGCCCGTTCGGGCGACGGCGCGGCACCGCATTGAGGTCGCGTCCCGGCGGGCCCGAAGGCCGCTTCACGCCTCCGGCGTGAAGCCGATCTGCTGGACCAGGCGGGCCCAGAAGGCCGACTCCTCGCGCAGCAGCGTGGCCAGCTGCGCCGGGCTGTTGGGGAAGGGCTCCATGTACAGCGAGGCCAGCCCGTCGACCACGTCGGGCGCGGCCAGCGCCTGGCGCACCCCGGCGTTGAGGCGCTGCACGGTGTCGGCCGGCGCGGCGGCGGGCAGGTAGAAGCCGAACCAGCCCAGGTACTTCAGGTCGGCGATGCCCTGCTCCGCCAGCGTGGGCGTGTCGGGCGTGAAGCGGCCGCGCTGCGGGCCGCTGGTGGCCAGCAGCCGGCACTTGCCAGCCTTCACGTTGGACATGAACTCGCCGGTGGGGCCGACCACGGCGGCGATCTGGCCACCGATGAGGTCGGTGATGGCGGGCTGCGAGCCACGAAAGGCCACGTGGCGCAGATCCGCCTGGCCGGTCTTGCCCAGCGAGGCGCCGATGAAGTGGGCCGCTGAGCCCGTACCGGCCGAGCCGAAATTGGCGCTGGCCGGGTGGGCCCGGCACCAGGCCAGGAACTCGGGCACGCTCTTCACGCTGACCGGTACCTGGGGGCCGACCGCCAGCGCGTAGTCGAAGGCCGCCGCGGCCGACACGGGCACCACGTCGCGCACCGGGTCGTAGGGCAGGCGGCGGAAGGTGTGCGGGTGCAGGCCCAGGGGCGAGGCGGGGGTCAGCAGCACCGTGGCGCCGTCGGGTGCGGCGTTCTTCACCGCCTGCACGGCGATTTGCCCGCCCGCGCCGGTGCGGTTCTCGACGACCACCGCCTTCGCGTAACCCGGGTGCAGCTTCTCGGCGACGCGGCGCCCCACGAGGTCGATGGTGCCGCCCGGCGCGAAGCCGATCAGGATCTTGGCCGTCTCCGGCGTCGGGGTCTGGGCCTGCAGGGACGGCAGCCAGGCGGCCATCGCCAACCCTGTGGCGCTGGCCTGGCAGAAACGGCGGCGTGAAACGCTCATGGGGATGTCTCCTTTTTGTCGTGGTGGTGGGGGAAATGGAAGCCGCTCAAAGGTCGAGCACCAGCCCGGGCGTGCGCGAACGCGACACGCAGACCAGCAGGCGGCGCAGCCCGGGCCGCTCGGACTCGGGATAGACGTAGTCGCGGTGCTCGGGCTCGCCCTCGCACACGGCGGTCTCGCAGGTGCCGCACAGGCCCTCGCGGCAAGAGAAAGGAATCGACAGGCCGTTGGCCTCCAGCACCTCCAGGATGCTGCGCTCGGGCGGCACGTGAAAGCGCCGCTGGCTGCGCCGCAGCTCGACCCAGAAGCCCCCCGCCGCGGCGTCGGGCTCGAACCGCTGCGGCGCGGCGAACCACTCGAAGTGCCGCGCCGCCGCCGGCACCGCCCCGGGCGCGTCGCGCACGGCCTCCATCAGCGGGGCCGGGCCGCAGCAGTAGATGTGCGTGCCGGCACCGGCCTCGGCCACCAGGCGCGCCGCCGGCAGCGGGCCGCCGGCCTCGTCGTCGCAGTGCCATTGCACCTTGCCACCGAAGGGTGCGAGGTCCTCGTAGAAGGCCAGCCGCGAGCGGTTGCGCGCCGCGTACACCAGGCGCCAGGGCCGACCCGCGGCCTCGCACCAGCGGACCATGGACAGGATGGGCGTGATGCCGATACCGCCCGCGATGAACAGGTAGCGCGGCGCATCGGGCACCAGCGGAAAGTGGTTGACGGGCGCGCCGCAGCGCAGCGCCATGCCGGGCCGCAACTCGGTGTGCACGCAGGCCGAGCCGCCGCGCCCGGGCGCGGCGCGCCCGACGCCGATCACGTAGCGGTGCCGCTCGCGCGCGTCGTTGGCCAGCGAGTACTGGCGCACCAGGCCGTTGGGCAGGTGCACGTCGAGGTGCGCGCCGGGCTCGAACACCGGCAGGTCGCCGCCCCGCGGGTCCACCAGCTCGAGCCGCAGCACGTCGCGCGCCTCGGCGCCCATGTCGGCGATGCGCAGGCTCAGCTCGCCCGGCGCCTGGGCCATCGCGGGGCCCTTCGCCGCGTCCACCACCGGCCCCGTCACGCGGGCTGTCCCGCACCCGCGGCCGGGGCGGCCATCCGCACGGCCACCGCGCTCTCGGCGGCGCGTTCCTCGGCCACCAGCTTGTCGAAGGTCCAGCGGAAGTGCGACAGCGGCGCGTCGGCCGCGACGGCCAGCATGCGAAAGCCCGGGTCCGCGTCCAGCACCTTCTGCTGCGCCTCGATGAGGTGCTTGTCCTCCATGAAGCCTTCGATCAGGCTCTGGTGCAGCGAGCGCGAGACATTGGCGTCCTCACCCTCGAAGTTGTTCAGGTAGGTCCAGAAGAAGTGCGTGGTGCGCCGGGTCTCCGGCGTCATGAACTGGCAGTTGCGATACTCGCGGCTGCCCTCCCGGTTGCCGGTTTCCGAGCCGCTGCCGGCCGGCGAGAACATGGACTCCAGGAAGAAGATGCCCGGCACGTGCATGTGGCCGATGTTGCGGCGGTCGACCGGCAGGTCCTTCTCGGCGGCGGGCAGCACCTTGCGGTGGAACGGGGGCGGCGCCGCGTTCATGTGCCAGCGCTCCACCCGGAAGCCGCGCGGCAGGCGCTCGATGGCCACCGGCTTGGTCACGTAGGCGTACTCCTCCGAGCCGCCCAGGGTCTTGGTGTGCACGAAAGCCAGGTGCGCGAAGTCGCTGAGGTTGTCGACGATGAGCAGCCAGTTGGCCTCGTAGTGCAGGTAGTCGGGCACCCCTTTCCATTGCGGGTCGCGCAGGTAGGGGAAGTCGATGATGTCGCCGGGGTCGGCCTGGGCCGGGTCGCCCATCCAGATCCAGACCAGGTGGTCGCGCAGCACCACGGGGTAGCTCTTGACGCCCAGCTTGGGTGGCACCACCTCCTGGCCGGGGATCTGGATGCACTTGCCCGAGGCGTCGAACTTCAGGCCGTGGTACATGCAACGCACGCAGTCGCCCTCGCGGCGACCCAGGTGCAGCGGAACGCCGCGGTGGCAGCAGCGGTCCTGCAGCGCCACCACCTTGCCGCTTTCGGACTGGTAGAGCAGCACCGCTTCTTCCAGGATGGTGCGCGCCAGCATCTTGCCGTCGATCAATTCGTGGTCCCAGGCGGCCACGTACCAGCAGTTCTTCAGGAACACCCTGTCTCTCCATGCACCAGCGGTGCGTCATGCGTTGTCGATGGGTGAGAATCCTAGGCAGCGGGCGGCTGGCGATAAACAGGCTGCCCTGGCTTCTGTGTTCGCGAACCTGAACAATGCATTGGGAAGATTTCGACGCTTTCTGCCAGGTCGTGGACCACGGCGGATTCACGGCCGCGGCGCGGGCCACCGACCGCCCCAAGTCCAGCCTCAGCGCCTCGGTGACGCGGCTGGAGGCGCAGATCGGCGCGCGGCTGCTGGAGCGCACCACGCGCCAGCTGCGCCTCACCGATGAAGGCGAGGCGCTCTACCGAGAGATTGCCAAACCGCTGGCCCAGCTGCGCGAGTTCGCCGCCGAGGCCGTCACCAAGAGCTCGCAGGTGCAGGGCACCCTGCGCGTGGCCGCGCCCTACGAGTTCGGCGCGCACCACCTGGCCAGCGTGTCCTGCGCGGTGATGAAGGCGCACCCCGAACTCAAGGTCCACCTCGACGTGGAGCACGCACGCGTGGCGCTGTTCGAGCGCCACTACGACATCGTGTTCTCCGCCATCGAACACAGCTTCGCGCCCGCCACCGTGGTGACGCGGCGCGTGTACTCGCTGGAGCGCGGCCTCTTCGCTTCGCCCGAGCTGGTGCGCGAGCACCCCGCGCTGAAGTCGCCGCAGGACCTCAACGACCTGCCTCTGCTGGCCGGCAACGACGACGCCCTCTGGAGCTTCCAGGGGCCCGGCGGCGAGCCGGTGCAGGTGGACATGCGCACCCCGCGCATGCGCAGCGGCAACGCCAGCCTGCGCCTGGCCAGCGCCAAGGCCGGGCTCGGCGTGGCGCGCATCACGGCCACCTTCTGCGAACAGGCCGTTGCCAGCGGCGCGCTGGTGCGCCTGCTGCCCGAATGGACCTGCGAGCCGCTGCGCATCTACGCCCTGCTGCCCGGCCGGCGGCTGGTGCCGTCCAAGGTGCGGGTCTTCCTGGACGCGCTGGAAGACGAAGCGCGCGGCAGCGCGGGCTGAACCGCCTGGACGCGCCGCCCACCTATCATCGACCGATGCCCTCCGACGCCCCCGCCCGCCCGACCTGGCGCTTCCTCTTCGCCCACCCCGCCCACTTCATCGCCCTGGGCGCGGGCGCGGGCCTGTCGCGGCTGGCACCGGGCACCTCGGGCACGCTGTGGGCCTGGGTCGTCTGGCTGGTGCTGGAACCCCTGCTGCCGCACAGCAGCTGGGGCCTGCTGCTCGCCGCGGCCACGCTGCTGGGCTGGTGGGCCTGCACCGTCACCGCGCGGCACCTGGGCGTGGCCGATTCGGGCCACATCGTGTGGGACGAGGTGGTGGCCTTCTGGCTCGTGCTCTGGCTGATCGCGCCCGCCGGTTTCTGGGCGCAGCTCGTGGCCTTCGCGCTGTTCCGCTTCTTCGACGCCGTGAAGCTGGGCCCCATGGCCTGGGCCGACCAAGCCTTCAAGGGCTTCGGCCCGCGCGGCGGTTTCGGCATCCTGCTCGACGACTTCGCGGCCGCGCTGTGCACGCTGCTGGTCATCGCGCTCTGGCGCTTCTGAGCATGGACGCCGCGACGCTCGACCTCGTCACCGCACTGGCCGCCCGCCTGCGCGCGCGCGGCGCCATGATGGCCAGCGCCGAAAGCTGCACCGGTGGCCTGATCGCCGCCGCGTGCACCGAACTCAGCGGCTCCAGCGACTGGTTCGAGCGCGGCTTCGTCACCTACTCCAACGCCGCCAAGACCGACTCGCTGGGCGTGCCCGCCGCGCTCATCGCCGCGCACGGCGCGGTGAGCGAGCCCGTGGCGCGCGCCATGGCCGCGGGCGCGGTGGCCCATTCGGCGGCGCGCTGCGCGCTCGCGGTCACCGGCGTCGCCGGTCCCACGGGCGGCAGCGCGGACAAGCCCGTGGGCACCGTGTGGTTCGGCTGGTGCACGCCGGCCGGCGTGGCCAGCGAGCACCGCCGCTTCGACGGCGACCGCGCCGCCGTGCGCGCGCAGGCCGTGCGGCACGCCCTGGCCGGCCTGCTGCAGCGGCTGGATTGACACCCCCAGGACCCGCGCATGGCCGAAGCCTTCAAGCTGCTCATCAACCCCGACACCGTGGCGCACACCGCGCGCCACCTGCGCCGCGCCTGGCGCGGCTTCGACGCCGAGCGCTTCTCGGCCATCGCGCTCGATGGCCAGGATGGCCTGGAGTTCAAGGCCCGCGCGCACCGCCTGGCCGACGCGCTGCAGGCCACCCTGCCCACCGACTTCGACCGCGCCTGCGGCGTGCTGGAGGCCGCGCTCGCGCCGCCGCTGGCGCTGGACACCGACGGCGAGCCCGTGGGACTGCAAGGCTTGCCACCGCAGGGCGTGGGCGGCTGGGCGCTGTGGGGCGCGGGCGAATGGGTGGCGCGCGCCGGCCTGGACGAGCCCGAGCGCGCCCTGCTCTGCCTGCGTGAGCTCACGCAGCGCTTCACGGCCGAGTTCGCCATCCGCCCCTTCATCGCGCAGCGCCCCGGGCTCGTGTTCCCGCTGCTGTCGCGCTGGACCGGCGACGCCAGCGCCCACGTGCGCCGGCTGGTGAGCGAAGGCAGCCGCCCGCGCCTGCCCTGGGGCCTGCGCCTGCAGGCCCTGGTGGCCGACCCCGCGCCCACGCTGCCGCTGCTGCGCGCGCTGCAGAACGACACCAGCGCCTATGTGCGCCGCAGCGTGGCCAACCACCTCAACGACATCGCCAAGGACCACCCCGAACGCGTGGCCGACTGGGTGCGCGAGCACCGCGTGGGCGCCGATGCGGCGCGCGAGGCCCTGCTGCGCCACGCCAGCCGCGGGCTCATCAAGGCCGGCCACGCGCCCACGCTCGCCGCCTGGGGCCTGAGCCATGGCTTCGACGGCGAGGCCACGCTGCGCATCGCCCCCGCGGCGGTGGCGGTGGGCGGCCAGGTGCGCCTGCAGGCCCGGCTGCGTTCGCTCGCGCGCGGCCCGCAGACCCTGGTGGTCGACTACGCGGTGCACCACGTCAAGGCCAATGGGTCGGCGTCGCCCAAGGTTTTCAAGGGCTGGAAGATCGAGCTCGCGCCCGGCGAATCGCGTGAGCTCGACAAGGCGCATTCGCTGCGCGAGGTGACGACGCGCCGACTCTACCCAGGCCGCCACCGCGTCGAGTTGCGGGTGAACGGCGTGGGCGTGGCCGAGGCGGCCTTCGATCTGCGGTCCTGAGCCGGCCCGGGGCCATGGCGCCCCCTCGAAAGGGGCGATGGACGCCCCGTCGTCATACCCCCCTCCTATACTGGCCGGCCGACCAACGACCTCAGGAGACCGCCATGGGATTCTTCAGCACCATCCTCGACAAGCTCGGACTGTCCACCGCCCAGGCCGCCACGCCGCCCGCCGCCGCGCCAGCGCCCGCCCCGGTGGCGGCGCCCAGCCCGGCCCCGGCCGCCGCCGCGCCCGCGCCGGCCGTGGTCAACCCCATCGCGATGGTGGACGTGGTCGCCCAGATGGAAAAGCGCGCGGCGGCCAACCCGCAGAAGCTCAACTGGCGCACCTCCATCGTCGACCTGCTCAAGCTGCTCGACATGGACAGCAGCCTGCAGGCGCGCAAGGAACTGGCCAAGGAGCTCTACTGCCCCGACGAGTTCATGAACGACTCGGCCAAGATGAACGTCTGGCTGCACAAGAACGTGCTCGCCCACATCGCCGCCAACGGCGGCAACGTGCCCAAGGAACTGCTCGACTGAGCATGATCCGCGTCCACCACCTCAACCACTCGCGCTCGCAGCGCGTGCTCTGGCTCCTGGAGGAGCTGGGCCTGCCCTACGAGATCGTGCGCTACGAGCGCGACCCCAAGACCCTGCTCGCGCCGCCCGAGCTCAAGCGGGTGCACCCGCTGGGCAAGTCACCGGTGGTGGTGGATGGCGCGCTGGTGCTGGCCGAATCGGGCGCGATCCTGGAAACCCTGGTGGAGCGCCACGGGCCGCGGCTGCGGCCCGAGCCCGGCACGCCGGAGTTCCTGCGCTACCGCTACTGGATGCACTACGCCGAAGGCTCGTTGATGCCGCCGCTGCTGCTCAAGCTGGTGTTCGACCGGGTGGAGAAGGCGCCGCTGCTCGTGCGGCCGGTGGCCAAGGCCATCTCGGCGATGGTGAAGGCGCGCTTCATCACGCCCAACCTCACGCAGCACCTGGACTTCCTGGAAGCCGAGCTGGCCGGCAGCCCCTGGTTCGCCGGCCAGTCCTTCAGCGCCGCCGACGTGCAGATGAGCTTTCCGGTGGAGGCCGCCACCGCGCGCGGCGGGCTCAACGCCTCACGCCCGCGCCTGATGGACTGGCTGCGCCGCATCCACGACCGTCCGGCCTACCGCCGCGCGATCGACAAGGGCGGACCGTTCGAGGTCCTGGGCTGACACGGCCGCACGGGTCCTTGCGGCCCCGCTCGCCGCGGGCCTCAGGCCCCGTGGCACTTCTTGTACTTCTTGCCGCTGCCGCAGGGGCAAGGGTCGTTGCGACCGGGCGTGGCGGCCTGGCGCACCGGCTCGCTGCGCGGGCCCAGGCTGGCCCAGATGCGGCGCAGCTCGTAGACGGCCCAGATGGCGGCGTCCAGTTCGTCCAGGCGGGCCTGGCTCACGCTGGGCGGCGCCTCTTCCTCGTGCAGGTTCAGCTCGGGCGTGCCGCGGTCGTCTTCGGCCACGGCGGCGATGGTGTCGAGCGCGTCGTGGATCCAGCCGGCGGTTTCCTTGTCGCGCGGCGGTACCCAATCGTCTTCCCAGAGTTCCACCACGGCCAGGAAGCCCTCAGCCCAGGCCTGGCCGAACGCGGGCAGGGGTTCGCCGTCGGTGTTGGGCCGCTCGGCCTCGGGCATGGCGGCCACGGCACCGCGCAGGTCCACCAGCTCGGGGTGGTAGCTGCGCTCGTCCGCCAGGCTGTTCACGTCGGCCAGCAGGGCGGCGCGCACCTCGGCCTCGCGGCGGGCCCACAGCACCATGAAACGCTCGTAACGGTCGGTGCTGGGAAAGTGGGTGCCGTCGCCGTGCGGCACCGTGGGCAGCGGGCCGGTGCCCAGCAGCGCGGGCATCCATTCGCTCGCCTCGATGGGCCGGCGGGTGCAGATCAGGGCGGCCATGGCGCCTTCCAGGAATTCCCAGGGCGGCACCGCGTCGTCGCGCGAGGCGAGGTCGACGAGGATGGCGTCGAGTTCGTCGAAATCGCTGGCTTGCAGGGGGCTGTCGCTGTCGGGGGTCATCGGGAGGCGCTCGGGCGGGAAAGGGCCGCCAGTGTAGTGCCGCCCACCGCGCCGCCGGGCGCGGCGCGGGCCCCGTGGGGGGCGCCCTCACGCCGTGTCAGTGGTGCGTCTGGCCCGACGGGTCCACCGTGCCCATGGCCAGCGAGGCCAGCGCGCTGGGCGTCGGCGGCCGCTCCGCCGGCTCCAGGTGCGTGGCGGGCGCAGGGGCCTCGTACACGCTGCGCCAGGCGTTCTGCAGGGTTTGCCACACGCTGGGGGCGACCGTCATCGAATCGGGCTCGTCCATCATGATCGGGAACATGGCGACATCCTTCGCGGCAGGCCCTGGGACACCGACCCCGCGTCGCCTGCCTGGGCGCGTGCGGTGTGGGGATTCAAGTCATTGTTCGCTTGTTCAAAACACGCCCCAATAATGCAGACGCAGGATTTTTCCCCCTTCGACCAGACGACGAACGCCGATGCTTGACCGACTCAACGCTCTCTATCCCGTGCGCTACACGGCCCTGGGCCTGTGCGCCTTCGTCGCCCTGCTGAGCCTGTTCGCCCTGGTCGCCTTCGGCGTCGGCGGCGTCTGGTTCCTGCTGTTCGGCGCGCTCACGCTGGTGGGCCTGTGGGACCTGCGCCAGACGCGCAGCTCGGTGCTGCGCAACTACCCGGTGATCGGTCACCTGCGCTTCATGCTGGAGTTCGTGCGGCCCGAGATCCGCCAGTACTTTCTGGAAAGCGACACCGAGGCCCAACCCTTCTCGCGTGCGCAGCGCAGCCTGGTGTATGCGCGCGCCAAGGGCGAGACCGACAAGCGCCCCTTCGGCAGCCAGCTCGACATGCTGAGCAACGGCCACGAGTGGATCAACCACTCGATCGCGCCGACCAGCCTGCCCACCCACGATTTCCGCGTGCGCATCGGCGGGCCCGACTGCACCCAGCCCTACGAGGCCAGCGTGTTCAACATCTCGGCCATGAGCTTCGGCGCGCTCTCGGCCAACGCCATCCAGGCCCTCAACGCGGGCGCGCAGCGCGGCGGCTTCGCGCACGACACGGGCGAGGGCTCCATCTCCGCCTGGCACCGCCTGCACGGCGGCGACCTGATCTGGGAGATCGGTTCGGGCTATTTCGGCTGCCGCGACGACGAGGGCCGCTTCAGCGAGGAGCGCTTCAGCGCGAACGCGCTCGACCCGCAGGTGAAGATGGTGGAGATCAAGCTGAGCCAGGGCGCCAAGCCCGGCCACGGCGGCGTGCTGCCGGGCGCCAAGGTGACGGCCGAGATCGCCGCCGCGCGCGGCGTGCCCGAGGCGGTGGATTGCATCTCGCCGGCCGCGCACAGCGCCTTTTCCACGCCGCTGGAGCTGATGGCCTTCATCCAGAAGCTGCGCGCGCTCTCTGGCGGCAAGCCGGTGGGCTTCAAGCTGTGCATCGGCCACCCCTGGGAGTGGTTCGCGATCGTCAAGGCCATGCGTCAGAGCGGCGTCACGCCCGATTTCATCGTGGTCGACGGCGCCGAGGGCGGCACCGGCGCGGCGCCGCTGGAGTTCACCGACCACGTCGGCGCGCCGCTGCAGGAGGGCCTTCGCCTGGTGCACAACACCCTGGTGGGCGTGAACCTGCGCGATCGCATCCGCATCGGCTGCGCGGGCAAGGTGGTGAGCGCCTTCGACATCGCGCGCGCGCTGGCCATCGGCGCCGACTGGTGCAACAGCGCGCGCGGCTTCATGTTCGCGCTGGGCTGCCTGCAGGCGCAGACCTGCCACACCGGCCATTGCCCCACGGGCGTGAGCACGCAGGACCCGGTGCGCCAGCAGGCCTTGGTGGTGCCCGACAAGGCCGAGCGGGTGTGGCGCTTCCACCAGAACACGCTCAAGGCCTTGAAGGAGCTGGTTCAGGCCGCCGGCCTGCAGCACCCGGGCGAGATCAGCGCGCACCACCTGGTGCGCCGCGTGAGCGACAACGAGGTGCGCCTGCTGGCCCACCTGCTGCCCACCACCTCGCCGGGTGCGCTGCTGGACGACGACGCGCAAGGGGAGCACGCGGTGTTCACCACCTGGTGGCGGCGGGCGCGGGCCGACACCTTCGCTCAGGCTTGAGCCGGCTGGTCTGCCTCCACGGCCGGCTTCGCACCGGCGGCCTTGCGCTGATGGCTGCACGCGGCAGTTTCTCTGGGTGACTTCGCTCGCCGGCTTCGCTCGCCGGCTTCGCGCTGACGGCTTCGCGCTGACGGCTTCGCGCTGACGGCTTCGCGCTGACGG
>NZ_MKSS01000015.1:0-4228 GCF_001897365.1 Hydrogenophaga sp. 70-12 | reverse complement strand
CATAGGCCATCCAGGCGTTGGCGGGTTCGCCGTCGCGGCCCGCGCGGCCGGTCTCCTGGTAGTAGCCCTCGATGTTCTTGGGCATGTCCAGGTGGGCCACGAAGCGCACGTCGGGCTTGTCGATGCCCATGCCGAAGGCGATGGTGGCCACCATGATCAGGCCCTCTTCGCGCAGGAAGCGGTCCTGGTGCTGCTGGCGCACGGCGGCGTCCAGGCCGGCGTGGTAGGGCAGGGCCTTGAAGCCGGCCTGCTGCAGCATGGCCGCCACTTCTTCCACGCGGCGGCGCGACTGGCAGTACACCACGCCCGCGTCATGGCCCTGGGCGTTGCTGTGCTCGTCGCGGATGAAACGCTGCAGCTGGGCCGTGGCGTCCTTCTTCTCGACCAGCTGGTAGCGGATGTTGGGCCGGTCGAAACTGCTGATGAAGGTGCGCGCGTCCTGCAGCTGCAGGCGCTCCACGATGTCGGCGCGCGTGAGCGCGTCGGCCGTGGCGGTGAGCGCGATGCGCGGCACGCCGGCGAAGCGCTCGGGCAGCACCGCGAGCTCGCGGTATTCGGGGCGGAAGTCATGGCCCCACTGGCTCACGCAGTGCGCCTCGTCGATGGCGAACAGCGACAGCCGGCCCTGCGCGTGCAGGCTCTCCAGCATGGCCTGGCAGCGCGCGGTGAGCAGCCGCTCGGGCGCCACGTAGAGCAGGGTGAGGTCGCCGCGGCGCAGCTGCTGTTCGATGCGCTGGGCCTCCTCCAGCGAGAGGCTGCTGTTGAGGTAGGCCGCACTCACGCCGGCCTCGGTGAGCGCGCCCACCTGGTCGTGCATCAGCGCGATCAGCGGCGACACCACCACCGCCACACCGTGCCCGCCCTGGGCGCGCACGATGGCTGGTATCTGGTAGCACAGCGACTTGCCGCCACCGGTGGGCATCAGGACCAGGGCGTCGCCGCCCTCGCTCACGTGGCTGACGATCTGCGCCTGCGGGCCGCGGAAGGCCTCGTAGCCGAAGACCGACTGCAGCACCTCGACGCAGGCCTCCAGCGTCTCGGCGCCGGCGGCGACGTCGATCACATCTGTTCCCACGGCAGCCCGTCGTGGCGCCAGCCGTTCACGGTGGAGCGCTTGAAGTGTTCGTTGAGCTCGCCCTCGAAGCCGTGCAGCACGTGGGCGACCTCGCTGAAGCCCGCGGCCTCCAGCGCCTTGCCGGCGTCCAGCGTGCGCTTGCCGCTGCGGCAGATCAGCAGGATCGGCCGCGCCTTGTCGCCGGCCTCGCGGGCCACGGCCTCGGCGAAGCGCGCCGGATCGGGCGTGAGGTCGGGGTATTCGTACCAGGGGATGTTCTCGACACCGGGCGGGCGGCCCACGTAGAGCGATTCGATCTCCATGCGCACGTCCACGAACAGCGGCGGGTCCTGGCCCAGCGCGGCGCGGCGCGCGGTTTCGGCCTGGAGCCAGGTCCAGGCTTCCTGGGGGGACAGGTGTTTCATGGGCGCGTATTGTCGGCCATGCCACGCCCTTGCCCTGTGTGGGGGTGGGGAGCGCTTCATACAATGCCCCGATGGACAAGTCCCCCGCTTTCACCCGTGCCCAGGCCCTGCCGGCCATCCTCGAGCAGCGCATCGCCATCCTCGACGGCGCCATGGGCACCATGATCCAGCGCTTCAAGCTGGACGAAGCCCAGTACCGGGGCGAGCGCTTCAAGGACTTCCACAAGGACGTCAAGGGCAACAACGAACTGCTCAGCCTGACCCGGCCCGACGTCATCCGCGACATCCACGAGGGCTACCTCGCCGCGGGCGCCGACCTGATCGAGACCAACACCTTCGGCGCCACCAGCATCGCGCAGGACGACTACGACATGGCGGGCCTCGCGCGCGAGATGAACGTCGCCTCGGCCCGGCTGGCGCGCGCGGCCTGCGACAAGTTCAGCACGCCCGACAAGCCCCGTTTCGTTGCTGGCGCCCTGGGCCCCACGCCCAAGACCGCCAGCATCAGCCCCGACGTGAACGACGCCGGCGCGCGCAATGTCACCTTCGAGCAGCTGCGCGCGGCTTACCGCGAGCAGGTCGAGGGCCTGCTGGAGGGCGGCGCCGACGTGCTGCTGGTCGAAACCATCTTCGACACCCTCAACGCGAAGGCCGCGCTGTTCGCCATCGACGAGGTCTTCGAGGCCACGGGCGAGCGCCTGCCCCTCATCATCAGCGGCACCGTCACCGACGCCTCGGGCCGCATCCTCAGCGGCCAGACCGTCAGCGCCTTCTGGGCCAGCGTGCGCCACCTGCAGCCCCTGGCCGTGGGCCTGAACTGCGCGCTGGGCGCGGCCCTCATGCGGCCCTACATCCAGGAGCTCGCCAAGGTCGCGGGCGATACCTACATCAGCTGCTACCCCAACGCCGGCCTGCCCAACCCTATGAGCGACACCGGCTTCGACGAGACGCCCGAGGTCACCAGCCGCCTGCTGCACGAGTTCGCCGCCGAGGGCCTGGTCAACATCGTGGGCGGCTGCTGCGGCACCACGCCGGACCACATCGCCGCCATCGGCCGCGCGGTCTCGCCGCTGGCGCCGCGCCACCGCGCCGCCTTCTACGCCGAAACGGCCTGAATACCCGACGGCTTGCCGGGAATTGCCCGGCCGGTCGACAATCCGGCTTCCCTTCAAGGGGAGTAATCGGCCCGCCACCCCGCGAACAGCGAGGCTTCGGCGGCGCGGCGTTCTCGTCAATTCGCGGCCCGAAAGGCCGCCGGGAACGCCCAGGCCACCGACGGTGGCCCGCGACCAGACCTTGGGGTGTTCGTCAACACCAAACCGAGGTCTTTCATGGAAAGCATTGCCCCGCTGTGGCTGTGGGGGGTTTTCGTCGCGTTCGTCGTGGCGGCCCTGTTCGTCGATTTCGTCCTGCTGAAGAAGCAGGGCGCCCAGGCCGTGGGCGTCAAGGAGGCGCTCAACTGGTCGCTTGCCTGGATCGCGCTGAGCTTCGTCTTCAACGGCCTGCTCTGGTGGGCCATCAAGGACAGCAGCGGCTCCACCGCGCTCGCCAACGAGAAGTCGCTGGAGTTCCTGACCGGCTACCTGATCGAGAAGAGCCTGGCGGTCGACAACATCTTCGTCTTCCTGCTGATCTTCAGCTACTTCGCGGTGCCGGCCGCGTACCAAAAGCGCGTGCTCATGCTCGGCATCCTGGGCGCCATCGCGCTGCGCACGGTGATGATCCTGGTCGGCGGCTGGCTGCTGGCGCAGTTCCACTGGATCCTTTATGTCTTCGGCGCCTTCCTGGTGCTCACCGGCGTGAAGATGTGGTGGGCCGCCGGCAAGGAGCCCGCGCTGGACGACAACCCCGCGCTCAAGCTGCTGCGCCGCCTCATGCCCGTGAGCCAGGACTACGACGGCGAAAAGTTCTTCACCGTCGAGAACGGCAAGCGCATCGCCACGCCGCTGCTGATGGTGATCGCCCTGGTGGGCGTGACCGACGTGATCTTCGCCGTGGACTCCATCCCGGCCATCTTCGCCATCACGCGCGACCCCTTCATCGTGCTCACCAGCAACGTGTTCGCCATCCTGGGCCTGCGCGCCATGTTCTTCCTGCTGCAGGCCGTGGCCGGCAAGTTCCACCTGCTGAACTACGGCCTGGCGGTCATCCTGGTCTTCATCGGCACCAAGATGATGCTGATCGACGTTTTCAAGATCCCGGTGGCGGTGTCGCTGGCGGTGGTGGTGGGCATCCTGGCCATCACCATGGTCTGGAGCGCTAAGACGGCGCCGAACACCTGAGCCCCCGCGCCCGGCGGCGCACCATCATGGCACAGGCCTTGCTCTTGCCCGTGCCATGCCGCCCGCGGACTTTCCCGAACTGATCAGCGCCGCCGTGGCCCCGTCCACGGCGGCCTGGCGCGACCCCCTGGGCCTGCTGCTGGCCAGCACGGGCGAGGGCGTTTTCGGCGTCGACCTGGACGGCCTGTGCGTGTTCATCAATCACGCCGGCGCTCGCATGATCGGCTACGAGCCCGTCGAGCTGCTGGGCCGCAACATGCACGCGCTCACCCACCATTCGCACGCGAACGGTGCGCCCTATCCGGTGGAGGACTGCCCGATCTTCAACGCCTTTCGCGCGGGCGAGCCTTGCCGCATCGACGCCGAGGTGTTCTGGCGACGCGACGGCAGCGCCTTTGCGGTGGAGTACAGCAGCCACCCCATCGTGGACGGCGGCCAGGTGCGCGGCGCCGTGGTCACGTTCATCG
>NZ_MKSS01000014.1:3895-7874 GCF_001897365.1 Hydrogenophaga sp. 70-12 | reverse complement strand
TCGGCCTGGGCGAGGACGGCCCCACGCACCAGTCGATCGAGCACGCCGCCAGCCTGCGCCTGATCCCGGGCCTGGACGTCTGGCGCCCCGCCGACACCGCGGAAACCGCCGTGGCCTGGACCGTGGCGCTGGATAACCGCGACCGGCCCACGGCGCTGCTGCTGTCGCGCCAGAACCTGCCCTACCTGCCCAAGAACGGCCTGGGCGACATCGCCAAGGGCGCCTACGTGCTGGCCGAACCCGCCGGCAAGCAGAAAGCCCAGGCGGTGATCATCGCCACCGGCTCCGAGGTGCAACTCGCGCTCAAGGCGCAGGCGCTGCTGGCCCAGGAGCACGGCATCGCGGTGCGCGTGGTGTCGATGCCCAGCACCACCCGCTTCGACCGCCAGGCCGCCGCCTACAAGAAGGCCGTGCTGCCCGCCGGCCTGCCGCGCATCGCGGTCGAGATGGGCGTCACCGATTTTTGGTGGAAGTACGGCGTCTCGGCCGTGGTCGGCATCGACACCTATGGCGAGTCGGCGCCCGCGCCGGTGCTGTTCAAGCACTTCGGCTTCACCGAGCAGAACGTGGCGGACACGGTGCGCGCCGTGCTCGCCGGGCAGTGATCCTTTTCCGGTTTTTCCGAATCAACCCCTGGAGATGACAGCATGACGATCAAGGTCGGTATCAACGGTTTCGGGCGCATCGGGCGCATGGTGTTCCGCGCGGCGGTCGCCAACTTCAAGGACATCGAAGTGGTCGCCATCAACGACCTGCTCGAGCCCGACTACCTGGCCTACATGCTCAAGTACGACAGCGTGCACGGCCGCTTCGACGGTGACGTGAAGGTCGAGGGCTCCAGCCTCATCGTCAACGGCAAGAAGATCCGCCTGACCGCGGTGAAAGACCCGGCCGAGCTCAAGTGGGGCGAGGTCGGCGCCGACGTGGTGATCGAGTCCACCGGCATCTTCCTGGACAAGGCCGGCGCCGAGAAGCACCTGGCCGCGGGCGCCAAGAAGGTCATCATGTCCGCGCCCAGCAAGGACGACACGCCCATGTTCGTCTACGGCGTGAACCACGAAACCTACGCCGGCCAGGCCATCATCAGCAACGCCAGCTGCACCACCAACTGCCTGGCCCCGGTGGCCAAGGTGCTCAACGACAAGTGGGGCATCAAGCGTGGCCTCATGACCACCGTGCACGCCGCCACCGCCACGCAGAAAACCGTGGACGGCCCCAGCAACAAGGACTGGCGCGGCGGCCGCGGCATCCTGGAGAACATCATTCCCAGCAGCACCGGCGCGGCCAAGGCGGTGGGCGTGGTGATCCCCGAGCTCAACAAGAAGCTCACCGGCATGAGCTTCCGCGTGCCGACCAGCGACGTGTCCGTGGTCGACCTGACGGTGGAACTCAACAGCGCCGCCACCTACGCCGAGATCTGCGCCGAGATGAAGGCGCAGAGCGAGGGCAAGCTCAAGGGCGTGCTGGGCTACACCGAGGACAAGGTGGTCGCCACCGACTTCCGCGGCGACGCCCGCACCTCGATCTTCGACGCCGACGCCGGCATCGCGCTCGACGGCACCTTCATCAAGGTGGTGAGCTGGTACGACAACGAGTGGGGCTACTCCAACAAGTGCCTGGAAATGGCGCGCGTGGTGGCCAAGTAAGCCGTCGCTCGCGTCCGCAGAAAAGGCGCCTTCGGGCGCTTTTTTTGTGGGCGGAAAGGCCCGGAGCAGCCAAGACAGCGGCGACCGGCGCTTCGCCTCGGCACCGGTCGCCGCGTCGCCCAGACGACAGCTTGACCACCGGGGTCATTGACGCTAGACCGATCGGTCTAGAGAATGGCTCGCATGCCCGCCCCACCGCCTGTCGAGCCCGCCCGCGAGCGCCTCATCGCCGCCATGACCGACGCCCTGCGCCGGCGCGGCCTGCACGGCATTGGCCTGACCGAGCTGCTGCGGGCGGCCCAGGCGCCCAAGGGCGTGCTCTACCACCACTTCCCGGGCGGCAAGACCGAGCTGGCCGTGGCCGCCATCGACCAGGTGGTGGAGCGCATGACCGCCGGCCTGGACAAGCTGCTCGCCGGCACGCCCGACCCGCTGCTGGCCCTGCGCCGCTGGATCGCCGGCGCCACCGCCCGACTGCAGGAGACCGGCTTCGAGGCCGGCTGCCCGCTGGCCACGGTAGCGCTGGAATCCGGGCCCGAGGACCGCGCCCTGCGCGAGGCCCTGGCGCGCGCCTTCGGGCGCGTGCGCGAACGCATCGCCCAGGCCCTGGTCGGCGCCGGCCTGCCCGCCGAGCGCGCCCAGGGCCTGGCCGCGCTCATCGTCGCTGCCTACGAAGGTGGCCTGCTGCAGTCGCGCGTCGCGCACAGCGCCGAGCCCATACAGCGCGCCACCGACACCCTGTTGGCCCTGCTGTCGGCCGACCCGTCCTGCGCCCCTTTTCAGGAGCCCTCGCCATGAACCCCCTCACCCAGGACCGCGCGGCCGACGCCGTGCGCATCGAGCCCCTGACCCTGCACGCCGCCGACGGCTACCCGCTGGCGGCCCATCGCTACCGCGGCCCGGCGCCGCCGCGCGCGCACCTCGTGGTGGGCGGCGCCACGGCGGTGCCCCAGGGTTTCTACAAGCGCTTCGCGCAGCACGTGGCCGCGCAAGGCGTCGACGTGCTCACGCTCGACTACCGCGGCATCGGCCGCTCGGCGCCGAACAGCCTCAAGGGCTTTCGCATGGACTACCTCGACTGGGGCCGGCTCGACCTGGCCGCGGCCGTGGCCGCCATGCGCGCGCCCGGCGTGCCGCTGTGGCTGGTGGGCCATTCCTACGGCGGGCACGCCCTGGGCCTGCTGCCGCACCCGGAGCACGTGGACGCGGCCTACACCTTCGCCACCGGCGCCGGCTGGCACGGCTGGATGCCGCCGCTCGAGCGCCTGCGCGTGCAGATCATGTGGAACCTCATCGGCCCCGTGGCCACGCGCCTGGCCGGCTACCTGCCCTGGAGCAAGCTCGGCATGGGCGAGGACCTGCCGATCGACGTCTACCGCCAGTGGCGCCACTGGTGCCGCTTCCCGCGCTACTTCTTCGACGACCCGCAGATGCGCGAGGTGACCGCGCGCTTCGACGCCGTGCGCTTTCCGATCGTGGCGGTCAATGCGCTCGACGACGCCTGGGCGCCGCCGGCCTCGCGCGACGCCTTCATGGCCGGCTACCGCAACGCGCCCGTGAAGGCCGTGACCCTGGACTCGCGCCGCGACGGTCTGGGTCCCATCGGGCACATGGGCTACTTCCGCCCGCGCGCCCAGCCCCTCTGGAACGAGGCCCTGGCCTGGTTCGACGGCCAAAGAATGGCGTCGGCCATGTGATGAAAAGGAATTGCAAATTCCTTCTGGGGTAACTCCGCATGAGCCCGGTCGGAGGCGCCGAAAATTTGGTGTGCCCGCGTGCTACAACCCGCCCATGGTTTCAAAGCTGTTGCGCGGATGTGTGCTGGCCCTGGCCGCTCTGGCCTTGGGGAACGTGTTGGCCGCGCAGCCGGTGGCCAGTGGCGATGCCCCGGCCTTCGGGCTCATTGTTGGCTACCGCGACGGCGCCAATCCGCTGAGCCGCGAGGAAACCGACCGCGGCCCCTGGGCCGACCGCGAGGCCCGGCTGGCCGGCGCCTGGCAACGGGCGACCCAGCGCTCGCGCGAACAAACCGAGCGGCTGGCGCGCGACACCGGTGTGCGCGCCGTCTCCGTCGGCGAGGCGGGCCGCGCGGCCCTGCTGCGCTTCGACCGCCCGATGCAGGGCCGCGCGCTGGCCGACGCCCTGCGCCGCGTGCGCCTGCACCCGGACGTGGCCTGGGTCGAGCCCAACGTCCTCGTGCGCCCGCAGTTGGTGCCCAACGACGCGAACTACGGCTTGCAGTGGCACCTGCGCGGCCCGGGCGACGGCGAACCGGCGGGGCTCAACCTGCCGCCCGCGTGGGATCTCGGCACCGGACTCCAGTCCACGGTCGT
>NZ_MKSS01000014.1:0-3865 GCF_001897365.1 Hydrogenophaga sp. 70-12 | reverse complement strand
CCTTCATCGCCGGCCAGATCGCCGCGGCGACCGACAACGGCATCGGGGTGGCGGGCCTCAACTGGGAGGCGCGCATCCTGCCCGTGCGGGTGTCGGGCAAGTGCGGCGCCCTGGTGTCCGACCTGCTCGACGGCGTGCGCTGGGCCGCCGGCCTGCCGGTGGCCGGGGTGCCGGCCAATCCCACGCCGGCGCGCGTGATCAACCTGAGTTTCAGTGGCAGCTCGGCCTGCAGCCCGGCGTACCAGACCACCGTGGACGACGTGCGGGCGGCGGGCGCCTTGCTGGTGGTGGCCGCAGGCAACGAGTCGGGCCCGCTCACGCGCCCGGCCGATTGCCAGGGGGTGATGGCCGTGGCCTCGGTGCAGCGCGACGGCGCCAAGGCGGACTATTCCAACTTCGGGGCCAACGTGGCCCTGGCCGCGCCGGGCGGGTCGGGCACCACGCCCCTGGACCCCGACAACCTCTACTCGACCACGAACGCCGGCTTCACCGGGCCGGGCGGCGACACCTATGGCTACAAGAAAGGTACCAGCTTCGCCGCGCCCCAGGCCGCCGGCGTGGCCAGCCTCATGCTCGCCCTCAACCCCCACCTCACCCCGCAGGCGCTGATGGAGCGCATGCAGGCCGGGGTGCGGTCGCACACCGTGGCGGGCGGGCTGGCCTGCGGCCCGGCCAACGGTGGGGTGTGCCAGTGCACCCCCACCACCTGCGGCGCCGGCCTGCTGGACGCGGACCGGTCCTTGCAGCTGGCCACGGGCCCTGCCGCCGTGATCCAGGCGGTGAACGTCGTGGTGCCGGGCGCTTTTGTCACGCTCGATGGCCAGGCCAGCGTGGCGCTCGCGCCAGCGACCCTCACGGGCTACCAATGGACCCAGGACAGCGGCACCACCGCCGTCGCCATCCCCAACAACACCCAGTCCGTGACCGGCGTGCAACTGCCCGCCGTGGAGGGCCGCTGGGTGTTCCGGCTCAAGGTCACCGACAGCAACGGCGGCACCGGCAGCGACGCCGTCGTCGTGCGCGCGGTGGCCCCGCCCACGCCGCCAGCCACGGGGGGCGGCGGCGGCGCCTTCGGGGCCTGGTGGGGCCTGGGGCTGGCGTTGTGGGGCCTGGGCGTGGCGCGGGCTTCGCGCCGCCGCCGCTGAGCGCCACCCGGTTTCGCGCGCCGGATCGGACGCGTCAGTTGCAGCGCTGCAGGCTGCGGCCCGCCATGGCCGGGCCCAGGGCCTCGATGCGCGCGCGCGTGGTCTCGCCGATGGCCGGCAGGCGCAGCGAATAACTCAGGCCCTCGGCGCGCTCCTGCACCACGCGGGCCGTGCGCACATTGCGCCGCTCGGCCAGCTGCAGGCCTTCTCGCGCCGCTTCCTCGCTGGAAAACGTGCCCAGCGCGATGCCGGGCGCCAGACCGCTGGTGTTGACGTCGCGGAATTCCACACCCATGGCGCGCAGCTCGGCCTTCTTGCGGCTGGCCTGTTCGGCGCTGTCGTAGCGCCCCATGTAGACGATCCAGCGCCCGGGGCTGCGTGTTTCGGTGAGTTGCCAGTCGCTGCCGCCCAGGCCGAGCAGGCGCAGCTCGGCGCGCAGCAGCTCGGCCTGCTCGGGGCTGAATCCGCTGGCTTGCCAGCAGGCGCGCGGCTCATTGGCCGCGGCCGGCGCGGCAGCGGTCGGCGTGGCCGTGGGCGCCGCCGGGGCCGTGAGGGGCGGCGCCTCCACGGACGCTGGCGCCGCGGCCACGGCAGGGTGGGCCGGGATGGCGGATTCGGGCGCGGGCGCCGGGGCCGGCGTGGTGGGCGGCTCGGCGCCGCGCGGCCCATTGAGCAGGCGCACGTGCTCGGGCGCGATCTGCTGCGTCAGGCGCTGCGGTTCGCGCGGCTCGCTGGTCGGTGGGAAGCCGATGGCCGCGAGGTGACCCTGCGTCCAGGCGAAATACAGGCCGTTGGCCGCCAGCAGCACGGCGATCGTCCACCTCAACATGGGCGCACGCTCACTTCCGCACTGTCCACGCGGCGCAACTGGCCGTTCACGCGCACCAGCAGCGCGCCGTCCTCGGCCACGCCGCAGGCGCTGCCGATGCTGCCATCGCTCAGGCGCAGCTCGCGGTCTTTCAGCGCGTCGCGCGCCGCGTAGCGCGCGGCGAACGGTGCAAAACCTTCGCTGGCGAAGCTCAGCACCTCGCGCACCAGCGGTGGCACCAGCCGGGGCAGCAGCTCGGCTGGGGTCACGCCCACTTCCACCTCGGCCAGCCCGGCCGGCGGCACGCCCCCCATGGGGCTGGCGGGTGCGCCAGCGAGCGCCGATTCGGCCGGCCGCGCGACGTTGATGCCCGCGCCGATCACCACCGAGCGTGGCCCTTCGCGGTCATCGGCGTGGCCCGCCGTTTCGACCAGGATGCCGCCGAGCTTGCGGCCCATGAGCCAGAGGTCGTTCGGCCACTTGATGCGCACGTCCGGGTGCAGTTGCTCGGCCAGCACCAGGCCCACCGCGAGCGACAGACCCGACCAGCTGCGCGGCGCCAGCGACAGGCCGAGCGAAAACGTGAGCGACTGGCCGGGTCGGCTGTGCCAGCCGCGTCCCAGCCGACCGCGCCCGGCGGTCTGGCGCTCGGCCACCAGCAGCACCGGGTCCAGCGGTGCGGTGCGCGCGCGGCGCATGAGCTCGGTGTTGGTGGAATCGACCTCTTCCAGCACCTCGACCGTGAAGCCGGGCAGGTCGGGCACCACCGCCTGCCAGATGGCCTCGGCACCGCCCGCGAGCGAGGCGCTCATGGCCTTACCCCAGCTTGGTGGCGCGCCCGCCGCGCTTGGGCGCCAGCAGCGTGCCGCGGCACTTCTTGGCGCCGCACCAGCAGGGGTACTGGGCCTTGAGCTTGGGCGTGAGCGGCTCGTCGATGACGAGGCCGTAGTCGTAGAACAGCTCCTCGCCGGCCTCGATGGCGCGCAGGCTGCGGATGAACACGCGGCCATCCTCGATGTCGGCCTCGCAGTTGGGCTTGCAGCTGTGGTTGATCCAGCGCGCCGAGTTGCCGCCGTACTTCGCATCGATCACGTGTTCTTCGTCGATGTGGAAGTAGAAGGTGTGGTTGGGGTCGCTCGGGTCGTGCGGGTGGCGGTCCAGCGCTTCCGCCCAGGTGATGACTTCGCCCGTGTACTCGATCAGCGTTTCGCCCGGCGCGATGTCCACCAGCGCGAAGACGCCCTTGCCGTGCACCCCGGAGCGGCGCGTCTGGATGCGGCGCGCGTCGCTGGACTTGGCCGGGGATGGGGTGCGTGCCGAGGGCGAGCGCGGGGTTTTCGTCACGTCGGATTTCTTTGGTAAGGTTGTTTCATGCGAGTGCGCGCGTGGGTGCGCGCACGACAAGCGCGCGCACGTGTGTGCATGCGCGAGCGCGCGTGGGAGCGGATTGTAGAGATGAAAACCGAAGGTTCTGCCAAAACACTGGTCATTGCCGAGAAGCCGTCCGTGGCGCAGGACATCGTGCGCGCGCTCACGCCGGTGGCGGGCAAGTTCGACAAGCACGACGAGCACTTCGAAAACGAGCGCTATGTCGTGACCTCCGCCGTGGGCCACCTGGTGGAGATCGCCGCGCCCGAGCAGTTCGACGTCAAGCGCGGCAAGTGGAGCTTCGCCCACCTGCCGGTGCTGCCGCCGTACTTCGAGCTCAAGCCGATCGACAAGGCGAAGTCGCGGCTCAACGCGGTGGTCAAGCTGGCGCGGCGCAAGGACGTCGGCGATCTCATCAACGCCTGCGACGCGGGCCGCGAGGGCGAGCTGATCTTCCGCCTGATCGAGCAGTACGCTGGCGGCCAGAAGGGTGGCCAGTACCAGGGCCTGGGCAAGCCGGTGCGCCGGCTGTGGCTGCAGTCCA
>NZ_MKSS01000013.1:0-4309 GCF_001897365.1 Hydrogenophaga sp. 70-12 | reverse complement strand
AGGGACCAGATGGCCAGCGCCAGCGCCACCAGCAGCATGAGCAGCGCGGCCGCGCCGTCGATGCCGCTCTGCTGGCCCAGCACCCACAGCAGCCAGACCACGGTGGCGAACATGGGGAAGGCCATGAACTGCTTGAAGCGCTGCATCCAGGGCCCCGGGCGCGGCAGGGCGCGCGCCACGGCGGGCACGGCGCTGGCCAGCAGGTAGGGCAGGGCCATGCCCAGGCCCAGCACACCGAAGATCGCCAGGGCCTGCGGTGCCGGCAGGGCGATGGCCAGGCCCAGCGAGGCGCCCATGAACGGCGCGGTGCAGGGCGAGGCCACGGCGGTGGCCAGCACGCCGGTGAGGAAGGCGTCGGCCGTGGGGTGGCGGGCCTGCAGCGTGGCCAAGCGGCTGGGCAGCACGTTGCCGAACTCGAACAGGCCCGCGAGGTTCAGGCCGATGAGGGTGAACAGCGTGGCCAGCGCGGCCACCACGGCCGGGCTCTGCAGCTGGAAACCCCAGCCGAGCTGTTCGCCCGCCGCGCGCAGGGCCAGCAGCAGGCCGCCCAGCGCCAGGAAGGACAGCACCACGCCCGCCGTGTAGGCCAGGCCATGGGCGCGGTGGGCGCGCGCGTCGCCACCGTGTTGGGCGAAGCCCGTCACCTTGATGGCCAGCACCGGGAACACGCAAGGCATGAGGTTGAGGATGAGGCCGCCGATGAGCGCGCCCAGCAGGGCCGCGCCCAGGGTCAGCGCGCTGGCCGGCGTGGCGCCACCGGGCGGGACCGCCGAGGCGCGCGCGGCATTGGCGTCCAGCGCGGCCTGCAGGGCGTCGGGCACGGTGGCCGTGGGCAGCGGGGCGGCGGCGGGCCAGCTGCCGTGCACCGGCACGGCGGCCAGGCGCGCGCCGGGCTCGCCCGGGCCCTCGCCGGCGGGCCGGGCCGGTGCCACCACCAGGTCCATGCTGGCCGGGCTGTCGAAGCGCTGCGGCGAGAGCGGTACGCGCGCCGTCCAGCGCGCGCCGTCCCAGGCCTGGGTCCAGGCCGCGCCGGGTTCGATCACGCCGCCCAGCTCGGGGAAGAACTCCAGGTCGCGGCCGCGCCAGGCGGCGGGCAGGCCGTCGAGCGCCACGCGCAGGAAGCCGTCCTCGGGCACGAGCTGGCTGGCGCCGGCGGGCTGCTCACGCGGCCGGGCCTCGCGCATGGCCGCGAACAGATCGCCGTGCCCGGCGCTGCCGCCCTGGACCGGCAGGCTCAGGGAGAAGCTGGCCTCTTCGGGGATGCATTCCTGGCGGCAGACCAGCCAGCTCGCCTGCAGCTTGACGTCCAGGGCATTGCCGCTGAAGTTGTCGCTCACCTTCAGCGGGACGGGCAGCACCACCGTGCCGTCGTATCCGTAGTTGGCCAGGGTGCCGATGGGGAATTTGCGCGGCGTGGGCCAGTGGATCTCGCCCGCGCTCACGCCCTCGGGCAGGGTCCAGCGCAGCTCGGTGGGCAGGCCCGAGTCGCCGGGGTTCTTCCAGTAGGTGTGCCAGTGCGGGGCGTGGTCCAGGCGCAGGCCCAGCCAGACGGTGCGTCCGGGGCCGGCGCCGTCGGGCGCGTGGGCCAGCAACTCGGCCCGTGTTTGATCCGATTGGAATACGCCGGCCGGGGCCGCGCTCATGATGGCGCCGAGGGTCTGGGCCGGCACGGCGGCGGGCAGGCCCAGGGCCAGGCCACCCAGGGCGGCGAACAGGAGGCGCCGCGCGCGCGCGGCCAGGGACAGGAGCAGGGTCATGACGGGAGGGATTGTCGGGCGCTTGCGCGCGCCGGGTAGGAGCGGGTGGCGGCGCCCGAGTTCCGCCGGGGCCTTTGCCGGGCACGGCCTTTGCCCACCCGCGACCGGTGTCGATTTGTCATCGGTGGTTCACGGTGCCGGTTTTTTCGGTAAAACCGGGACTGGCTTGACGTCAATACCACCATTGGAGGGGTCCTGCATGGGAGCAATCGTGGAAATGGCGCTGATGCCCTGGGCACGGCGCATGCAAGACAAGGTCAACCTGCCGGTGCGGCTGTACTGGCGCGACGGCGGCGAGCCGATCGACCTGGGCCGCTTCGAGCGCCCCCAGGTCACCATTCGCGTGAAGGACGCGAGCGGCCTGCCGCTGCTGATCGACCCCAACCTCGACACCCTGGGCCGCGCCTATGTCGAGGGCCTGATCGACGTCGATGGCTCGCTGGGCGACGTGCTGGCGGCGGCGCACGGCCTGGCCAACCACGCCCAGCCCGAGAGCGGCCTGATGGGACGCATCAAGCGCAGCTTCCGGCACACGCGCGAGACCGATTCCGAGGCCATCCAGTACCACTACGACGTCTCCAACGCCTTCTATGGCGAGTGGCTGGACCACAACATGGTCTATTCCTGCGCCTACTTCGAGAACGGCGACGAAAGCCTGGACGAGGCGCAGGAGAAGAAGATCGACCACATCCTGCGCAAGGTCCAGTTGCGACCGGGCCAGCGCCTGCTCGACATCGGCTGCGGCTGGGGCGCGCTGGTGCTGCGCGCGGCCGAACGCTTCGGCGCGCACTGCGTGGGCGTGACGCTGTCGAAGAACCAGTTCGAGCTGGCCACCGAGCGCGTGCGCCGCGCCGGCCTGCAGGACCGCATCGACATCCGCCTGCAGGACTACCGCGACATCAACGACGGCCCCTTCGACCGCATCACCAGCGTGGGCATGTTCGAGCACGTGGGCCTGGAGCACCTGGTGCCGTACTTCCAGCAGATCCGAAAGCTGCTCAAGCCCGATGGCTGGGCCATGAACCATGGCATCACCAGCACCGACGCCAACGACGGCGAGACGGCCAACGGCGGCGGCAGTTTCATCGAGCGCTACGTGTTTCCTCACGGCGAACTGCCGCACATCGCCACCGTGCTGCGCACCCTGCAGGAGGGTGGCCTGGAGGCCTTCGACATCGAGAACCTGCGCCGCCACTACGCGCGCACCTGCGGGCTGTGGAGCGAGCGCTTCGAGGCCAAGGCCGCCGCGCTGCGCGCCATGGTGGACGAAAAGACCTGGCGCATCTGGCGCGTCTACCTCGCGGGCTGTGCCTGGGCCTTCGAGCACGATCAGATCGCGCTGTTCCAGGTGCTGTGCCGTCCCTCGGGCCGGCCGGCGGCGGAGCTGCCGTGGTCGCGCCGCTGGCTCTACCGCTGAGCCGCGGGCGGCGGCGGCGCCCGTAAGATCGGGCGATGTCCGCCGCCACCCCCTCCTCGCGTTACTGGCAAGACCTCGGCAGCGCCGAGTTCGCCGCGCTCGACCGCGGGCGCGCCATCGCCGTGCTGCCCGTGGCCGCCACCGAGCAGCACGGGCCGCACCTGCCGCTGTCGGTGGACGCCGACATCGCGCGCGGCGTGATCGAGGCCGCTCAGGGGCACCTGCCGGCCGATCTGCCCGCGCTGTTCCTGCCGCTGCAGGCCGTGGGCTTCTCGCCCGAGCACGCGGCCTTCGCGGGCACGCTCACGCTCAAGGCCGACACGCTGATGCGCCTGTGGACCGAGCTGGCCGAGTGCGTGGCCGATGCGGGCGTGAAGAAGCTGCTGATCTTCAATACGCACGGCGGCCAGGTGGGCCTGCTGGACCCGGTGGCGCGCGACCTGCGCGCGCGCCGCGGCCTGCTGGTCGTGAGCACGAGCTGGTTCCAGCTGCCGCTGCTCGACGCCCATGGCCAGGACGTGAACGCGCGTTTTTCCGCGCACGAGCAGCGCTTCGGCGCGCACGCGGGCGAGGTCGAGACCGCGCTCATGCGGGTGCTCAATCCGGGCCGGGTGCGCATGGAACTGGCGCGCAACTTCGTGTCCAGCAGCGAGCAGCGCGCCGAGCGCTTCGAGATTCTGGGCAATGGCCGCAGCGCGAAGTTCGCCTGGCAGGCACAGGACCTCAACCCGGCGGGCGCGGCGGGCAACGCGGCCGCAGCCACGGCGGAGAACGGCCGTGCGCTGCTCGACGCGGCGGGGCGGGCGTTGGCGAAGCTGCTGGTGGAGATGGACCGGTTGCCGGCGGACACGCTGCGGCAGGGCGGATCGGCGGGCTGATCTGGGCGGGTGGGCGATGCGCCGCTGGGCGGGTCGCTGCTTTGCGCTGAGGCTTCGGGGCGCTGTTTCTCGTCAATGTTCCTCGTCACTGCGTCGCTTGGGCCGTCGGTGTGGGTGCCCGTTCTCCGGCCCACGCTCGCGGTCCACCACCTGGGTGGGCCTGCGTTGTCTCTTCAACACCGCTTCGGCGCTCGGCCTCTGTGGCAGCCGCGAATGGGGCCTGCGCCCGGGCACCCACACCGCCGTCCCCGAAACGC